>NZ_JASJFG010000823.1:0-1631 GCF_030065375.1 Microcystis sp. M49636_WE2
GCAGTAATTGAGACAGAAATTCCCCAGGGAAATCTTAATAAAAAATTAGTTAGTCGCTATGTTCTCGATCAAGATACTGGCAGCGCGATTAAAGGTACTGGGAGGGTAGATATTTTTATGGGAACAGGAAAAAATGCTGGCGAGCGAGCCGGTTTAATTAATACTCCCGGTCAATTATATTATTTATTATTGAGGGAATAGGAAATAGTATAGGTAAAATTAAGATAGACTCCCCAGAATCAGTTATCATACTTAAGTGAGAATATTAAAAATAGAATGATGGAAAAAAACACAAATATAGATTGGTCGGATTGTGGTCCAATTACTTTAGTAGTCGTGCAGCCGACTTCTTTTTGTAATCTCAATTGTGATTACTGTTATTTACCCGATCGCCATTTAAAAAATACCCTATCCTTAGATTTAATCGAGCCGATTTTTCAGAGGGTTTTTAGTAGTCGTTTTCTCCAAAATGATTTTACCATTTGCTGGCACGCCGGCGAACCCTTAGCAGTTCCCATCAGTTTTTATGAAAGTGCCTTTGCTAAAATTGCGGAAGTTAGCGAGAAATATAATCAGCAGGGTTACTGTTTTCGTCATTCAGTACAAACTAACGCCACTTATATTAACGATGCTTGGTGTCAATTATTTAAAAAGCATGATGTTTATGTGGGAGTCAGTCTTGATGGACCGGCCTTTATTCACGATATCCACCGGCAAAACCGCAAGGGAACTGGCAGTCATGCTGCTACAATGCGGGGGATTTCTTTCTTGCAAAAACATGAAATTGATGTCAGTATCATCGCTGTTTTAACAGAAGATTCCCTCGACTATCCCGACGAAATTTTTAACTTTTTTTGGGATCATGGTCTTACCGATGTGGCTTTTAATATGGAAGAAACTGAGGGTATTCATTCACAATCTTCCTTAGATAAATTAGGTATTGAACAACGTTATCGCCAGTTTATTGCCAGATTTTGGCAGTTAGTCACGGCCAAACAAGGAGAATTTAAGCTGCGAGAATTTGAATCGATCTGTAGTTTGATTTATACGGATGAACGCTTAGAAAATACCGATATGAATCGACCTTTTATGATTGTCAATTTTGATAATCAAGGTAATTTTTCCACCTTTGATCCGGAATTACTATCGATTAAAACTCAACCCTACGGCGATTTTATCTTTGGTAATGTTTTGACCGATTCTCTGGAATCTATCTGTGAAACCGAGAAATTTAAACAAATTTACGCTGATATGCGCGGTGGAGTCGATTTATGTCGGCAAAACTGCGATTATTTTGGGGTTTGTGGGGGTGGTGCCGGTAGTAACAAATATTGGGAAAATGGCACTTTCAACTCCACAGATACTAAAGCCTGTTTATACCGAATTAAGTGTATCACCGATATCGTTCTCGATCGCCTAGAAAATTTATTAGAAGTTTAAAGATTTTTTTAGCTATCAGTAAACAGTTATCAGTTATCAGTTATCAGTTATCAGTTATCAGTTAAGTAGCTGGTTATAATTAAATTAAAAATGGATTTTAGGTTCGATCCCCCCTGCCCCCCTTGATAAGGGGGGTGCCGATCCCCCCTTAGTCCCCCCTTTAATCCCCCCTTAATAAGGGGGGCATCTGA
>NZ_JASJFG010000536.1:0-3880 GCF_030065375.1 Microcystis sp. M49636_WE2
AGCAAGCGGAGGAATATTATCGAGAAAAAATCTATCGTTTACCAGAGACATATTTAGCAGTGGATGGTTTTGAAATCGGCACTCCCAATCTCCGTCGAGAAGATTTAGAAATTCCCCCCGATGCTACCATCTATTTTTCCGCACAAAGTGGCATGAAACGCCATCCTGATACTATTAAACTTCAGATGAAAATTCTCGCACAAGTGCCTAATAGTTATTTTCTGATTAAGGGAGTCGGTAAGACTGAAAAAATTCAAGAATTATTTACTGAAATAGCGATTCGCGAGGGAGTTAATCCCCAAAGATTGCGGTTTTTACCGAGAGATATAGATGAATATACCCATCGCGCTAATTTACAGATTGCCGATGTGGTATTAGATACCTACCCCTACAATGGTGCTACCACCACCTTAGAAGTTTTATGGCAAGGAATCCCTTTAGTTACACTGGTAGGAGAACAATTTTCCGCCCGCAATAGTTATACTTTTATGATTAATGCTGGTATTGAAGCCGGAATTGGCTGGAATGAGGTAGAATATATCCACTGGGGAGTAAAATTAGGACTCGATCGTTCCTTTCGTCAAGACATCAGTCATCAACTGTTAGGAAATCGTGACACAGCTCCCCTCTGGCAAGGGAAAAAATTCGCCCAAAATATGGAAAATGCTTATTTAAAAATCTGGGAGGGAAATTGATAATGAGAAAGTTATTCGCAATCAATAAAGTATCGAATCGGGGCAGGAAAAATTCAGCGTCGGGGAGTTTAAAAAGATCAGAGGATTTAATAGAACTCTTGCCAATTAATTAGGGTTTGCTGAAAAAGTTTGTTGCTGGGGTTAGGAGTCGGTCGTCGGGAGTCGAATGAAAGTGCAAGGATTTTGAGTCCCTCGGATCGATTTCTCAAGGTTTATTTCTTGCACTTTTTTGACTAAAAAAGTCCCAAAACTGGTTTCTAGTAATGCTTCCATTAATATTCAGCATACCCTAATTACTCACTTGCACAAATGAGATGCTCCCTCTGAACAAGCTTGATGAATTAGGAACTTATCATTCCTAAGTCGGTGCAGAAGCAGTTAAAAATCTCTCCCAATGATGTGCAAAATCGTCTAAAAGAAAAAATACTTGTATATTGATCCCTAAAAGGTGAAAAAATGGTAAATAACCAAATTGATTTACGGTGGTGGCTACTGAGTAACTTGGCAAATGTTGAATCTTTGTCAATTATTTACAGAATATCGGTAATAGTCACTTTTATTATCTTCATTTTTTGCGCTTTTGCTCCTCTCATATTCCTGACAACTCCCACGGGTAAGATACAGAAATTTTTATTGTCAAATCTAATATTTATTATCTCCTTAGTGACTTTTATTTTAGCAGCACGCTGGCCAGGTTTCTTGCCACCAATGCTAAACCCCGATGAGGCACTATTTACCTCGGGTGCAATAAAACTGTTGAAAGATCCAGTTTTCTGGCGTGCGGTAGATACAGGTTCATCTGGACCACTCAATGTCTATCCTCTGACTCTACCAGCTTTTTTTGGGTTCAGAATTGAATATGCTAGTAGTCGTGTGATCGGCTTAATCATGATCATTGCTGCTATTGTTTGTCTTTATTATGCCTTATCCACTCTCTACGATAAGAGCCTTTCTCGCCTAGCAATAGTTCCTGTGGTTACCACTGTCGCCTTCATGACATTTTTCGACTATGTGCATTATACAAGTGAACATTTTTCGGTGGCAATATTAAGTGTGGCTTTGTTAATCGTTTGTAAATATTATGCTGGTAATTCATCTAATCCTAATCGGCTGATATTTGCCTTGGGTTTTATCCTGGGAACTACTCCTTTTGCCAAAATTCAGTCAGTTCCTATAGCTTTCTCAATTGCTTGTATATTTTTGCATATCCTCTGGCTAAAAAGCAGCGCGAGAGGTCAATTCATCAGGAGTCTTGCTGCTTTCTTTCTTGGGGGAATGTTGTTCTCCGCTCTGGTCATACTATATCTAACAATTTTCTCAATATATGATGCTTTCTGGAAATCTTACATAGAACAGAATTTATTGATTTATTCTACTCATGGTTTGATGGGAAACGTAAATCAACTAAGCTTTTTCGGAAAAATTATCATATTTCTTCGGATGTTAAGAGGAGTGCCAGATACACAGATATTATTTTTATTAACAGCAATTGTCTTGATATTAGGAGTACCATTTCTAATATTAAAGCGTGTTTCCTTAAGCCAAAATCAAGAAAAGTACCAGACATTTTGCTTTGTCTATTACAGTTTATTTATTTGGGCAGCATCGAGTTATTCAATTATCAGACCGGGGAACGGGTTTACTCATTATTTGCTGTTTCTAATCATACCTAGTGGATTTCTCATCGGTGTTTTTATAGGTGAACTGGCACAAGTATTACAGGTGTCGCAATTAACTCTTTCAAACTTCAACTTCTCTCTTTTAACAGGTGTCATTTTTATTACAGTTGCTAGTAGTTTTTTAGAAGTTGCCACAATAATAAAATCGGATAATGTTTACCTTAATAATCGCAGAAGATTTGCTAGAAATTATCTTAGTCCGATTGCTAAAACTATTCTCAAGTATGCTTCTCCTGGTGAATCTATGGCGGTCTGGGGATGGGCATCAGAGCTATATGTTGACACGGGTTTGGTACCGGCGATAAGAGATAGTGTTTCTCTTTGGCAAATCAAACCAGGTTCACTGCAAGAATATTTTCTGCAAAGATACGCGGAGGATTTCATTAATTCTAATGCTAAGTTATTTGTTGATGCTGTAGCTCCAAGAATGTTTTTCTTTACCGATAGAGAAACTCAGGGACACGAAGTTTTTCCTGAAATCGCTAAGGTTATCAATGAAAATTATCGGCTAGTTGATGAAGTTCAAGGAGTTCGTATTTACATTAAAAAATAATCCTACGCTGCCTTACCTCTTGTTCTTGGTCAAGCAACCACTGCCAACCTAGAAAAGGGTAAGCGCATCTCAAACGCTGTTGACAATCGGCCAATTTTATGAGCAGATTGCTGTGTAGTCATTTCAAATGATACCAGTCAATCAGAATAGTTACGAACTCGACCTATTTGCTCGATTTCTCCTCAAATATGTCTGAATCGTGGGTAGGCGACTAAGAAAAACATGGGGCAATTAAAATCATTTCTATTCGGGGAAGTTTCTTAACTAGAAAGACTTTTAGTCTTTAGATAATATTAGGTCTATATCTGCTGTTCACCGATTACTGACCTAGGAAATTAACTTGGCACGACTACTTAATTTCTACGGGTTCTAAATTGTCGGCAGGAGTAAAACCAAAGAGACGGGAATAAAAATAAAATTCTGCATCTAATGCTCGTTTTATCGATTCAGCTTGACGAAATCCGTGTTGTTCTCCCGCAAAGGGAACGTAAGCAACGGGTAAACCTTTCGCTTTTAAAGCTTCTACCATCATTTCCGCTTGATTGGGTGGAACTACCCGATCTTCTAAACCTTGGAAAAAGATCACCGGACAGGATAACTGAGCGGTAAAATGAATAGGCGAGCGCTGATAGTAAATTTCCTTTTCTTCGGGATAACGTCCCACCAATTTATCTAAATATCTCGACTCGAATTTATGGGTATCGGTGGCTAAAACCTCTAAATCACTAACTCCGTAATAACTAGCTCCTGCTTTAAAAGTATCATGAAAAGTTAAGGCCGCTAAAGTTGTATAACCCCCGGCACTGCCTCCAGAAATTGCCAATCTTTCCCCATCGACTAATCCCTGATTAACCAAATATTTTGCCCCGTTGATGCAGTCTTCCACATCGACAATTCCCCAATTTCCCAGCAAACGCTGACGATATTGACGACCATAACCCGTACTACCGCCA
>NZ_JASJFG010000644.1:0-2315 GCF_030065375.1 Microcystis sp. M49636_WE2
TAAGTGCCTGTTGCAAAGCTTGTTTATCACTGTAGGCAACTAATTCTAAACGCATAAAACGCTTACTTAAAACCGTTTGTAGTTGAGTTTTTAACTGTTCTAAAACCGTATCGGTTTCCTCGGCAATTACTCCTAAACGCATCACTAAAGAGGAACGAATCGCCACCGCGTAGAGAGTTACGGCTAACATGGTTCCCATCAAAGCTTCGGTTAAAGATACATCTGCCGCCCCTAATAAAGCATAAACTAAGGCTGCTATTGCCCCTAAAACCCCGCGAATTACTAGAGCTTGGTAGGGATTGGATTGTAATATCACCATCGCCGCAGTTAAAGGCAAGAGGGCAACAATAACATAGAGATAACTTTCATTCATCTTTAATTTTACTCTCGATCGCTAGAAGTATAAGCTAAAACGTAGCCTAACATGGTGTTCCAAATTGCTAGGGAAATTATTGCCAATAATAATAAAGGCCAATTTTGGGGAACTTTCAAAAGTAGCCCGAAAATAATCGCCATGGAACCCAAAGTATCAGCGACAGATAGACCATGTAATTTATATAATACCGAGCGCTTGTCTAAAAGATGCGCCGTTCCCCAAAACCAGAAAAACACTCCGATAGTGATGCAGATATAACTGAAAATGTCAATCATGATTCGTTCAGTCGTTTAAGAATTTGTGCTAATAACATAAAACCGGCATTACCGACACTGAGAATAATCACTGCTACCACTCCAATCATCCAATCATCCCGCAGAACCGACACCACTAGAATAATAATTGATGATTTACTGGAAGCACTGGCAAAGGCGGCCATTTTTTGCCAGATGTCATCATTTCTTGCCACTTCATAAAGGGGAATTAATAGGGCGACAATCATGGCAATGAGAACAATATTCATCCCTGGTTACTCCGTTTAATTATATGTACTTCATAACCCTCATTTTCCTTGTATTCGGTGACGATAGTTTTCGGGGTAAAAGTAATGAGAAATATATCCCAAAAAGCCAGTCTGGGTGAACGTTTACCCGAAATTCTCTCTAAAATAATTTCTTCTTCCTTGTGGGGATGAAGGATAATTTCAAACGCTTCTTTATAAGCTTGGGGAATAGCCATAAAGACTTTAATTATTACCTTTAACCAATCGCCTAAAGTTTCGCTAGAGGCGAAATTACGGGGCAAAAGAAAAGCAATAGCCACCCCGATCATAATATTAGCGGGGGTAAAATTAGCGGTGAGCAAAAACCACATAGTTAAACGCAGAATTATATGTCCGATCATGCTAAGACCATCCAAAACAATAGAACTAACATTATACTCATCATCCCGACGAGATTATCAAATTGTTCCCAGGCTCGCGATAATTTTAGGGATAACTTTTTGAAAACTCCCAGATATAACCACCACCCGGCACCAATGACAGCTAAAGCTTTGATAATATTGGGTAGATTATAAGCTTCAACATAGACAGCATTGGATAAAAATAGGGCGGCAAGGAGCAGAATTATTGCCGTCCAGAAACCGATAGTTAGCTTCTGTTTACTTTCGCCACCAGCGTGGGGTAAAAAGATAAATTTAGCAAAGGAAATCGCCGTCCCCACCGCCACAAGATTGATCATAATTTCTTGCCAGGGGACTAAATTTTTCATCGTTAACGCTTTCGCCCCAAAACCGGATAATAGGGGGAATCCAGAGATAGAAAAACTAGCAACCACTAGGGCAATCCAGAGAGAATTAGGGAGCGATTGTTGCTGTAATTCTTTAAAATTGCGACTGGGTAAAACTCCCGCTAACAGAAATAGGCAAGATTTAACTAAACCGTGGGTAAGGGTATAAAAACCACTGACTACCGGGGCGGCTAAAATAAAACCTAACTGGGAAATAGTATGGAAGGCTAACATCCGCTTGCTATCCTTTTCAAACACTGCGTATGACACGCCAAAAATCGCCGTTAGCACCCCGAAAAGCCGAATTAGGACATCTAAATCCTCTAGGATTAAAGCACAGCGCAGGAGGGGAAAAATGCCAGCTTTTACCACCACCCCCGACATCAGCGCCGAGACGGAGGTTTCCGATTCCGAGTGTGTCATCGGTAGCCATAATCCCGAGACAAAGATTCCCCCTTTGACTAATAATCCCATGAAGATTAAAGCCAAGGCTTCGGGAGGTGCGTCCTTTAAACCAGCAAAAGCAAAGGAATTATTGGCTTTATAGACTAAAACTGCGCCAATAAGGTAAAATAACATCGCCACATTGCTGATAAACAGATAACGCAGGGCAACCCAGAGAGAGCGATCGCTGCGAGGATAGGCAATCA
>NZ_JASJFG010000015.1:0-1376 GCF_030065375.1 Microcystis sp. M49636_WE2
GCAGAAACCGCCCATTTGCTCAGGTCGGAGCGTTCCGAATCACCTTGACTGGTCCAGATGCTTGTATCTTCTATTAATCCGGGGGCAACAACGTTAACGCGAATAGGAGCGAGTTCTAGGGCGAGGGCGCGTCCAAATACGGCTACAGCACTATTAGCGGCGGCTATGACGGAAATTCCGCCCATTTTGGAATATTTGAACATAGTGACGCTGGATGTCAGGGTAATAGAACCGTCCTTGGCCAAAGTTTTCAGGGAGCCACGCACTGCTAAAAAGGTTCCCCAGAATTTCTCCATACCTCCCCGGGCCGTTTCTGCGGTCATTTCGGTTAATAAGGCTCGCGGCATATTTCTGTCTCCGAGAGAGGTGACTACTAAATGGTCAAAGTTGCCAATTTCTGCAAAAAAGGCATTAACAGAATCTTCTTCTAAAAAATTAACAGTTTTGGCTTCAATCTCCCCGGAAATTAGGGCAACAGCCGCAGCTAATTTCTCTTGAGAAGCATGGGAAAGCACCACTTTTGCCCCCAGGGAGAGCAATTTTTCGGCAATCGCTAGGTCAATCCCGGAGCTTGCACCAATAATAACGACTTTTTTACCCGATAAGGAATCAAACATTTTTTTGTCTCCAAAAATTCAAGAAAAACTGACAACTATTACAGTATATTGACTGGCTTTTGGACAGCAACTAACCAATAAGTTATGGCCGAGGAACTTAGCAAATTATCCAGAGCCTTAATGTTTAAATTATAGGTTTCTTCGTCTAATTTTCCTGATTGAAATTCCTCTGTTAACCAAGACTTAAGATGGCGAAAATGTCTGAACCAGCACTCCTCCGTCACCTCGACAAATTGAACATCTTTAAACCCTGCCTGTTGATAAAGATTTTGATACTCGGCAATATCTTTGACCGTGTTTGCTTGGGGAACTGTCCAATCTCCTAAAAGTTCTGTTGTGGCAAAACTCAGATCTGAGAGAATTAAGGTTCCCCCCGGCTTTAATACTCGCCAAGCTTCTTGTAAGAATTGCCGCCTAGTATTAAAATAAAAAGCCGCTTCTACACAAATAATTTGCTCAAAAGAATGATCAGCAAAATCCATCTCTACCGCGTCCATTAACAGAAATTTACCCTCGGGAAAATTCAAGAGACTTCTGGCAATTTGTGTCGGAGAAATGTTAATGCCCACAATTGCTGTCAATGGGTAATATTTGAGAAGATAATGAGTAGTTGCTCCTAAACCACAGCCAACATCAAGAATTGTTCCCTGTTTGTTGGGAATAAATTCTAAAAGTTTCTCCATCAGAGTAGAGGATGCTTCCTGTTGATCTTGGGTATGGGAGAGCCAATAACCGACATTAAAAAACTCTCTTTCACCA
>NZ_JASJFG010001060.1:0-5597 GCF_030065375.1 Microcystis sp. M49636_WE2
AACAGGTCGGTCGTGTTACCTACAATAGCGTTAGGGGGCAAAAAGCCGAATCCATCAATACAATTCGTCGTGTTACAAGCGACAAAATCCAGTCCCGCTCCGTCTAGGGATAGCACCGCCTGACCCGTTACAACAACACCACCAGCAAGAATGCTATTGAGATAAGAACCTATCAACGGAAGAGCGGGGGCGGGAGAGCCGTTAAAGGTGGTATTACTGATAGAACTGACGAATACCCTGTTGTTATCTGGTTGCAGGGTTCCGTCCACCGTCGCAGTGATCGTTCCTGCGCTGGAGGTGTAGGAAAAGTTAAAAGTTGCGGCACTGGCAACCGGTGCGAGGGTGGCGGTGGCTACCGTGGCGAGGGCGACGGAATAACAAAGGGAACTTTTAAGTGGCATAGAATACATTGTTTAGCTAAATTCTCCCAAATATTACCCCCCCCCCGCGATTTTGTCAAGGTTTTTGTAATTTATATTTATTATGCTTTATCTAGCTATTGATTACTCGATTCGGGATTTAGAGCGATCTCCCAAGAGAGCGGCGAAGTGGTGCGCTTTTCTGGGGTGCGGGGAGCGATCGGTAAAATTGGCATACACTATAATTATCAGAGCGATCGATGTTTAAGTAGGTAGGCGTTAAAAATTATCAGATGCCCCCCTTATTAAGGGTGATCCCCCCGCCTATCGGCACCCCCCTTATCAAGGGGGGCAGGGGGGATCGGCACCCCCCTTATCAAGGGGGGCAGGGGGGATCGAACCTAAAATCCATTTTTAATTTAATTATAACCAGCTACTTATCTAAGTTAAAAACAACAATAAAACTAGCGATCGATGGGCGTGATCAGTAAAGTCAAATTACGAGAGTTTTGGGAACGCCACTCGGACGCAGAAGAAGCTCTTAGGGATTGGTATAACTTCGCTAGTAAGGCTAACTGGAAAAATTTAGTAGAGGTTCAAGGTCGCTACCCGAAGGCGGAGGCGGTGGGAAATTTTACAGTTTTTAATATCAAGGGAAACAAATACCGTTTAATCGCTGACATCAATTATTCTCGTCAAACCATTTTCGTTAAATATATTCTAAGTCACGCTGAATACAATAAGGAGAACTGGAAAAATGATCCCTACTTCTAATCCATTAACCTATGGTGATTTACTATTGCAGTATCAACCGAAACCGATTAATAACTCCCAAGAATACGAGCGATTTTTAAGCATAATTGAAGGGATGATGTCACGGGAGTTAAGCAAGGACGAAGGACTATTATTCGATTTATTGGTGTTATTAGTGGAAGAATACGAGCGGAAACATTATCCGATCGCCCGAACAAATCCTACCGCTACGTTAGAATCGTTACTGGATGAATTCGATATCGATAGGGAGTGTCTTGTGGATATTTTCGGCGATCGGGATAGAGTAGAATCGGTGATAGGGGGGAAACAGGCGATCGCTCCCTCTCAAGCCGAGTCTCTAGCCGAATTTTTTAATCGTTTAAGTGCGAAACTGGCGTTAAGCGCCCGTGATTTTCTCTTGTAGCCTCGCTTTCCCTCGGGGACTGGGGGGGAAGACCATATAACAAATCCTTACTTTCTTCATAACTTTAGATTAATTAAGATAATGTTACAAAACTTTATGAAAAAGCCGTAGTATGATAATTTACGCCAGTAAAGCGAACACAATAAGGAGCAACACCCATAATGCAGTCGGCCGAGATGTTGCTGACAGTCCCCAAAGAGTATTTAAAAGCACCGGGGGGCTTCAACCCAAACGTTACCATGTTTTTCAGTGCCTTGAGCCTAATAACCCTATCTACCTGTGGCTATTGGCTATGGTCCTGGCCTGACTGGATTTGTTTTAGTGCTAATGTCCTCGCTTTACATTTATCGGGGACAGTTATCCACGATGCCTCTCATAATTCTGCCCATAGTAATCGGCTATTTAATGCTATTTTAGGTCATGGCAGTGCTTTAATGCTCGGTTTTGCCTTTCCAGTCTTCACTAGAGTCCATTTACAGCACCACGCTCACGTTAACGATCCCGAAAATGATCCGGATCATTTTGTCTCCACTGGCGGCCCTTTGTGGATGATTGCGGCCAGATTTTTTTATCACGAGATTTTCTTTTTTAAGCGGCAACTCTGGCGGAAATACGAACTGCTGGAATGGTTCCTCAGTCGTCTTTTTGTGGCTACCATAGTCATCGTCGCCTGTCAATACGGTTTTATCAGCTATGTGATGAATTTTTGGTTTGTTCCTGCTTTAGTGGTGGGAATTGCCCTCGGTTTATTTTTCGATTATCTCCCCCATCGTCCTTTCCAAGAGCGTAATCGTTGGAAAAATGCCCGCGTTTACCCCAGTCCCCTGTTAAATCTGCTGATTTTAGGGCAGAATTATCATCTCGTGCATCATCTCTGGCCGTCGATTCCCTGGTACAAATACCAACCGGCATACTATGCCACTAAACCGCTTTTAGACGCAAAAGAGTGTGAACAGTCTTTAGGTTTACTGCAAGGTAAGAATTTCTGGAGTTTCCTCTACGATGTCTTTTTGGGGATTCGCTTTCACTCCCATTCTTCTAAATCTAGCTCATAGCAGTTATCGTAATGGTGAGGTACAAGGTTTCCGTTTTGGGAAGTCGGTGGTCGATTTTATGAGAAACTCTGTATCTGTAATGGTTTCTTTGTCAACTTGATTTTTTTAAGGAGGATTTTATGGGTCAGCATTGGGGAAAAGCCTTAATTTTAACAACAACTTTCTTGACAATTAACATCGATTATGCTAGGTCTTTAACCTTTGGTGAGGCCGTGGGTATTGGAGCGGGGGCCTTGTTAATCAACCGGGCGGTACAGGATAATAGACAACGTTATCGATTTGTGCCACCAGAGCAAGAATTTCAGCGCGGACTAGAGGACGGGTTTAACTTTGCCCGCTATGATAATCCGCGCAATTCTAGAGACTACGATGACGGTTTTATCGAGGGAAGAAGACGGCGGGAGTCGGGTTGGTCCAGTCCCAACCGGAGAGGTTGATTATTTTTTTGGTCTGCGTCCCACTTCGGCGGTTTCTTGAATGGAAAAGATCCTCAATTTACCGTCGATGGGAGCGACTTTAGCCACTGCTTCCGATGCCACTATATAGTTATCACCCTCGGTGTTGGTAATATTGATTACCCGCTCGCGAGTGATAATCGCCATCTCCTCATTAGCAAGAATATCCACGTCCCAATTCTCAGAAAGAACCTCTATACTTCTAATATTTTTGTAGGATTCCTCTAAAAATATTTTATGTTCCGTGATGCCATTTAACTCAAAAATTTCGGTACTAGCATCGGTTTTAATGGTCAATTGCGAGGAAATAAACGGGGCATAGTGTTTGAGGATTAGGGCGATATTTTTATCTTTAATAGCGGTTTCAATGTCTTGAATCATTGCTTTAATTTCCGCTTCCTTGATTGTTTGTCCCCCATCGCGATTACTCGATTGTTTCACCGGCACTATCGAGGGATTAGCGTGGACAAAAGGGGGGGAGATGCTGGGGAGAAGGGATAAACCGAGCAATAGAACAATTAATTGGGGAGAACGCATAATTTAATAAACTTGGTAAATTCAACCCGAATCATAGCATTTTCTCGTTACCGAATAAATCCTCAAGCTGAAAGTCCCCGGTTAGGGAAGCTAACAGAGCAAAATTCTGGCTGTGCAAAGTCTAGGTTGATCCTTTAGCTATTTTTGGCTTGATATTTCCAGAATAACAGGGGTATGATCGCTAGGTTTTTCTTGTTTTCTGGGTTCTCGATCAATCAGACAATTAACGGCTTTTTCGTATAGCTGAGGAGTTAAATAAAGATGATCGATTCGCCAACCTCGGTTACGAGCAAAACCGCCGCTGCGATAATCCCACCAACTATAATGTCCTGGGTCCGATGTGAATTTTCTAAAGGCATCTTGTAAGCCAATTTCTAAGACCTTTTCTAAAGCTTCTCTTTCTTTAGCTGAAGACATGATATGATTTTCTTTGCCTTTGGGATCATAAATATCTTTATCTTCTAAGGCAATATTAAAATCTCCGCAGATACATAATTCTTCAGGTTGAGAATTAATAATTTTATCTAGATATTTCCTAAGAGTTTCTAACCATTTAAGCTTATAGATATACTTGTCACTATCTAGGGAAGAACCATTAGGAACGTAGAGATTAATAATCCGAATATCGCCGATTACTCCAGTAATTAGCCGTTTCTGTTCGTCTAGTTCTCCTGTTAAATTTTCGCCGATAATGGGACTAAATCCCACAGTGATATCCTCCATGGGTTTCTGGCTAAAAATCGCCACACCATTATAGGATTTTTGTCCAGAAATATAGAGATGATAACCCAAAGATTCAAAAGCTTCTCTGGGAAAATCTCGATCGATTACCTTGGTTTCTTGCAAGCATAAAACCTCAACGGGATTGAGTTGTAACCAGTTAATTACCTGCTCTTGTCGGCTGCGAATCGAGTTGACATTCCATGTGGCGATTTTCATAGCTAAAAACCGAGAATTTTTCTCACACTTCCTCAGCAAAACTACTGCGACGCACAAACTCAAAGGGACCGGCGATCGAACCCCAGACTAATTGATCGGTTTCGGGATCTAAACCGCGATCAACGCTAATTAATCCCCGTTCACTAATTTCAAAACTATTATCCAAATAAGTCATTCTATCTTTGCGAAAGACTAAACATTGTTTACCCGGTTTCACCACCCCTTTAAAACTGTTACCTGTCCAAGTGACATTCATATCACAACCCGCCATCGGTTCTAATAGTTCTAAGCTGAGATTTTTGAGACGCTGGGGTTCTCTAGAAGCACCAAAAAAGTTAGCTTCCTCTTTAACTTTAAAGTTTTCTAGTTCAATATGGTCATCGACTACCGACAATTTAAATACTCGCAAACGATAGGGAGTATTGAGCATAAAATCGTAGGCCTGCTCTAAAAATAAACTGGTTCCCCCCAGTAATTCATCGGGTAAAGGACGCATACACACGCGAATATGGGCGAAAAAAGGCGGATTAGCAAAAGCTTGTTCTTGATTACTAAAATCCGCCGCCATCCAGCGTGCTAGGGTTTTTAGATCCGTGGGATGAGTCATAGTTTTTGAGATGTGAATGGCTATTAGCTATCAGCCATCAGCTAGTTAATTGCTCTGATAAGTTTTCACCGATTACTGATAACTATGCCCCGATAATTGTTATTGTGCAATTACTTTAATTTCTATATCGGCACTAACTTCGGGATGGAGTTTGACTTGTACTTTATAGACTCCTAATTGACCGATATCGGGGACGGTAATACCACGGCGATCGATTTCTAATTTAGCATTTTCTAGAATAACCGTGGCCACATCTTGACTGGTGACAGTACCAAAAATTGCCTCATTTTCACCCACCTGTTTAGGGATGGTGTAGGGACTGAGTTTTTCGATCGCAGTTTTTCTGGTTTCCGCTTCTTGTTTTTCAGCGAGGAGACGTTGACGCTCTTTTTCTTTCCTAAATTCTGCCTGTTTAATCGCGCCCTTGGTGGCTAAAACGGCCACACCTTGGGGGATAAGGTAATTGCG
>NZ_JASJFG010000888.1:0-2335 GCF_030065375.1 Microcystis sp. M49636_WE2
AGAAAATCTTTTCTTTCTTCCTCCGACAATTCCACTAATTCCGATTCTACTTGAGCAGAAACGATCACAACTTTTGCCTGTTCCTGTTGGGCAATTTGACGGACACTTTCTACCCAATCATTACCCGTGGCCAGATCATCTTCGCTAACATTAGCGGCATAAATAATCGGTTTACGACTCAATAAACCGAGATTTTTAATTAATTCTTCTTCCTCTTTGCTTAAATCCACTTTTCGCGCCGAAATACCGTCATTAAGACAAATTAGGATTTTTTCAAGTATAGCCAATTCTTCGGCGGCTTCCTTGCTATTTTTCGCCTGTTTGCGTAAACGTTCCACCCGCTTCTCCACCTGTCCCAAATCCGCTAGAGCTAACTCTAGATTAATCACCTCGATATCCCGGGCCGGATCCACGGACCCAGAAACATGAATAATATCATCATTATCAAAACAGCGCACCACATGAACGATCGCGTCCACTTCCCGGATATTAGCCAAAAATTGATTACCCAATCCTTCCCCGCGACTAGCACCCTTGACTAATCCGGCGATATCGACAAATTCAATCCGCGTCGGCACGATTTTCTCAGAATTAGAGATTTTAGCCAAAACCTCCAGACGTTCATCGGGGACGGATACCACACCCACATTCGGTTCAATGGTACAAAAGGGGAAATTAGCGGCCTCCGCCTTAGCATTAGCCACCAGAGCGTTAAATAGGGTGGATTTTCCCACATTTGGCAGTCCCACGATTCCAGCTTTCAACATAAAAATTGCTTGATAAACATCATCCCGACCTCTCACTATATCAGGCAACCTCTCGTTTTTGTAAATCCAGTTGAGGAGAAAGACTCTCGATAGTCAACAGCTTAGTTAACATTTGCTGAAAAAATTTTTCCTGGAGGTAGGAGACTCCGATTCAGGAGACTCCGATTCAGGAGACAGGAGATTATTTTTATTTATTCTCCCCATTTCCCCATTTCCCCACACCCCACACCCCACACCCACGAAAAACTTATTTAGCAAACCCTAGTTAACATTTATTCAAGTTCCTTAACTAAAAGTAGGCGAGATTTTACAAGAGATTGCGAGAATGGGATGTAATGCTTGAGACTGAGTTAGGGTGAAGAGTAGGAAAGAATACACCTGTAGCACTGGGCAAAATTATGGCAAGACAGGCCTTTCGCTTCTAACTACGTCCTGAGAGTAATTTTCAGTGCTATGACAGTATATTTCCCAAGGGCGATCGAGTGTAAATATCGTCCAATCGCCGCAACTAATCACTAAATCATTGTTGGGGGTATCTGTATGAATCAAAGTATCGGAGCAAACACCCGTAATGTGGCCCTTGTCGGCCCCTACTCCAGTGGAAAAACCTCCTTACTGGAAAGTTTACTTTTCGTAACAGGAGCCATCACCAGAAAAGGTAAAATTAGCGATCGCAATACCGTTGGTGATAGTTCCACCCAAGCGCGGGATCGACAGATGAGTGTAGAAGTTTCCGTTGCCCATAGTCAATACCAAAACCTAAATTTTACCTTTCTCGATTGCCCCGGTTCGATCGAATTTGCCAGTGAAACCTATAATGCCCTGGTCGGGGCCGGTGCTGCTATTATCGTTTGTGAACCGGTGGTCGATCGAGTTCTCACCCTGGCTCCCTTGCTAAAATTCCTCGATGATTGGGAAATTCCGCATCTAATCTTCATCAACAAGATGGATCGCTGTAATAGTCACTTTAACGAAGTCCTACAAGCTCTCAAATCCGTTTCTAGTCGTCCCCTTGTTCCCCAGCAATATCCTATCCGTCAGAACAACGAAACTATCGGATTTATCGATTTAATCAACGAACAGGCTTATCATTACCATCCTAACAGTCCCGCCGATCCTGTACCTTTACCCGACCACCTCAAGGAAGAAGAACAGAGCGCTCGACAAGAAATGCTAGAAACGATCGCCGAATTTGACGATCATCTTTTAGAAGAACTCCTCGAAGATATTAACCCCTCCCTGGAAGAAATTCTCCAAGACTTAAAACAAGAACTGGGAGCCGATCAGATAGTACCCGTGTTCTTCGGTATGGCGGAACGGGACTATGGTGTGCGTCATCTCCTCACCGCTTTAGTGGAAGAAGCACCGGCCCCGACAATTACCGCCAATCGTCGCGGTCTCGATCCCAGTGCGGATGGGGATGCAGTGGTACAAATCCTCAAAACCTATTTTACTCCCCAGGGCGGTCGCCTCTCCCTAGGGCGAATCTGGCAGGGAACCCTTAACGATGGCATGGCCTTAAACGGTGTGCGGATTGGTGGTATCTATCGTCTCATGGGACAACAACA
>NZ_JASJFG010000656.1:0-1057 GCF_030065375.1 Microcystis sp. M49636_WE2
CAAGCTTTTCTGGTCGGAACCCCCTAAGCCGAGTTTTCAAGGTGCTGCGCCGTCCACTTGGTTTTCGAGACTGGCCTTTTAATTCTAACGTAAAGCCAACCTAGAACGGCGGGGTTTCAGACCCAAAATTTCCGATGATCGGTAATTGGTTAAGATTGAGATCTAACAAAGAAATCCACTCAGATTTTCAACAAAACTGAGATGATAGAAAAAAGTGCCTTGAGTTTGAGGGTAAAGAATCTGCTGTGAGCTATTCTGCTACTTTGATGCGACATCCGATGTTTCCCGCCGCGTCGGACAGCAATCGTCTTCGTCTCTTTTCGGGATCCGCTAATGTATCTCTTGCCCAAGAGGTGGCCCGTTATCTGGGCATGGATGTGGGTCCGATGATTCGTAAACGTTTCGCCGATGGTGAATTGTACATCCAGATTCAGGAATCGATCCGGGGCTGTGATGTCTATTTAATTCAACCCTGTTGCAATCCCGTCAACGATCATTTGATGGAATTGTTGATCATGATCGATGCCTGTCGTCGTGCTTCTGCCCGACAAATTACCGCCGTAATTCCCTATTATGGTTATGCTCGCGCCGATCGCAAAACCGCCGGCCGGGAATCGATCGCCGCTAAACTGGTGGCTAATCTGATCACGGAAGCGGGGGCAAGTCGCGTGCTGGCCATGGATTTGCATTCAGCCCAAATTCAAGGTTATTTCGATATTCCCTTCGATCACGTTTACGGTTCCCCAGTGGTGGTGGACTATCTTCTCAGTAAACAATTACCCGATATCGTCGTGGTTTCTCCCGATGTGGGTGGGGTGGCTAGGGCGCGGGCTTTTGCCAAAAAACTCAATGATGCGCCCCTAGCAATTATTGATAAACGCCGGCAAACCCATAATGTGGCGGAAGTGATGAACTTGATCGGCGATGTTAAGGATAAAACGGCGGTTTTAGTCGATGATATGATCGATACGGCCGGTACGATCGCTCAAGGGGCGCAGTTACTGAAAGCCAAGGGGGCGCGACAGGTTTATGCTTGTGCCACCCATCCGGTTTTTTC
>NZ_JASJFG010000415.1:0-3902 GCF_030065375.1 Microcystis sp. M49636_WE2
CCAATTAATTGCCGATATATTACCACCGTAGCGCTGCAGAAACTCGATAGCAGTTTTAACCCCAAAAAAGCGAGAAAGGAAAACATCTAATAAACGCTTGTAGGGTTTAGCTTGACTATCAAAATCACGGAATAACTGTTCACTTGTTTCCACTTCAGCAAAAGTCGCATCGCTGAGGGTACTAATTCCCCGCATAATTTCCGCGGCCCGAAGTAACCCAACAAAAGGGCCCGTTAAAAGAGTTAATTGACCACTTTCTTCCTCGATCATAGCGGCTTCTGCGTCCTTGGCGGTAGTTCCGATCAGAGAATTACCACAACGTAAATGATGATCCAAAAAACTCAAAGGTGCGCCCACTGTGAAAGAATGTAACCAGAGACTAACTTTGGCCAATTCTACAGCCATCGGATTGATATCTACCCCATAAATACAGCGCTTCATCACCACTCTCTGTAATAATTGCGTTGGTTCAAGGGTGGGAGAATCGAGAATAATTCCCTGTTGTCGGAGATTGTCGATAATATTTTGTCGGGTGGTTTCCAACATGGTTAAAACGGGATTATCTTCGGGATAAAGATTGAGAATCTGGATTAACTCATCGGTGAGATAGTCCACTGCTTCTACTAAAAAATGTCCGCTTCCCATGGCGGGGTCACAGAGTTTAAGATCAAGTAAGGTGGTGATCGCTTTTTTTTCTAAGCGTTGTAGCTCTTTTTCTAATCCCTGCTGACTGAGATTTCCTAAACGTCTATCGCTGCTTTCTTGTCTTCGGGTGGCGATTTCTGTCATCACATCCCCGAACTGTCGCGCTCTTTGCTCTAAAATTGGTTTGAGGGTATGACTGACAATATATTTAACAATATAATCGGGAGTGTAATAGGAACCGGTGGCTTTTCTTTCTCCCCGATCATTTTCCAGATGCACCGATTCCCCCTCAATCACGATGCGATATTCCAGTAATCCTTCGTAAATTGATCCTAACTGTCGCACACCTAAAAAACTATAGTCGATCGGCTGTCCCTCAAAACGTGCTAACTTGTCTAGGATGGGCGCTAAAACCGCATCGGATAACTTATATTGACCGAGAAAACAATTCACCCGGCCTTCTTCCATGTCAAATAAACCCCCGTTGTAACGAGGTACGGCTAAATTAGCATCCCCTCGATCGACAATGCGAAATAAACTGAGGAGAGCATCGTATATTCCCGTCGAGGTGCCACTAAAGACCTGCTGACGATCGATTTTAACGGCAATTTCTCGCGTCTTTTGCAATAAGCTGTAATCGCGATAGTCTCCCCTCACCGGCAGCAAGTCCCGCGCTTCTGCGTAGAGCAGAAATAATAATTTATACAGCAGGGATAAACTCGCCTCATACAATAAATCTGGCTGTATGTCTGTATTTAATGATACAAAACCTTGAGAAATATCGGGAAAAATGCGATCGAAGACTAACTCTTTTAACTCGTTACCCACTCTGGTGGCATAGGTGGTACTTCCCTCCCGGACCCGTTCAAGGAAATTCTGACCGTGAATATCCTTAATAAAAGCCTCTTGACGGAAAAATAACCAGAAATACGGAAATTTTTGCCGGTCTCCCCCTTCTAATAGTTCCATCAAGTCCACTAGATAAAATTCCGTGGCTGTGGAGGACGCTTGACGGTAATATAAGCGCCATTCTCGACCATTAGTGAGAATACCCCAATCTACTCCCGTCCCCGTGAGATAATTGGTGATCTGAAAGGAAGGATTACTATTTTTCCAGATATCTCGCTGATCATTCTTAGAAACGTCACTAAGAGAACGTTGCCAGTATTTGGCCTCAGCGATCGCTAAAACTTGACTATAAAAGGCTCTTTCATTATTCTGGAGAGCATAGGCTTGATAACGGTCATTTTCTGTGGCAAATAGGGCATAATCTGGCCTTTCTGACCTTCCTTTTCCCCTACTGCTTACTTGCGGTATATAACTAAAACCGAGAATTTCTAGAATCGGTTGTATTAATTCTGCTTCCGTTTGCGCTTCGTTAAGAGTCGGCAAAATCGCCTTTTTTTGTTGATAAAGACTCTCTAAGCGGCCAAATGCCACGGATACATCCTCTTGCCATTCCCCAGAATCCGGCAGCCGATGCTCAAGATAGTGTTGAGAAAAAAGTGGTTTATTGCCCGTTTGTCCTGACATGGCCGATTATCCTAACATTGAGGGTATCTAGCCTAAAAATGAAGGGTTCGCAGGCAGGCACGGATTCCCATTATACAAAAAGTATATGTCAAGTCTCCGATTTTGTCAAGGGTTTTGGCCAAAAAAATCGCCTCTGGGAGGCGGGGGTGAAAGGTATCACCCCAGAGAAATAATTAAACGCCAAAAGACTTACCACAGCCACAGGTTTGACTGGCGTTGGGATTAGTGAATTGGAAACCACCGCCGATCATCGCGTTGCTGTAATCTAACATGAGACCGTAGAGATAGAGCAGACTTTTTTTATCAGAGACAATTTTGAAGCCATCGTAATCGAAAACCTCATCTTGGGGGCCAATATTGCTAGGATGCTCAAAATCCATCATATAGGACATTCCCGAACAACCACCCTGACGCACACCCACGCGCAGACATAAATCCTTGCCCTGTTGCTCTTTGAGCATGGTAAGGTGTTTGAGGGCAGCCTCACTGAGTAAAATTCCTTTTCCTTGAATCTGAGTAGCTTGTGTCATCTTTAGCAGGAACTCCTAAACGCAGTTGAAGGGGACATATAAAACTTTACCTTCTCCTATCCATCTTAACGATAGTTGAGGGCTGATGACTGGATTACTGTTTACTTTTCCCAGTCTCGCAGGAGTTATAGGGCAAAAAAAGCAAAAAACTGGGATTATTAATTAAATAGCGTTGCCAGAGACGACTAGATTCTTGAAACAAACCCTAGAGCCATTCTCAGCCGATTTTCATCACCCAACGGACAGGACAGCGCTGCCTTGGGGATGCCGAAAAAGCAGCCAGAAAATATCCAAAGAAATTCACTTTTCTAAGCGGAGATTAGCGCCGCTGCTATCGGTGCGATAAACCCAAGTTTTTTGGTTATCAGTCAGAATAATTCGCCATCCTTGCACCAGTGCTTGAGTACAAAATTCTCCCGGTTTAGCTAATCCTAAACAACCATCGGGCCAAGTTTGTGGTTGTGCTGCTTGAATTTGCAAGCGATTAACCGATATCTTGGTTTTCCGACTCAAATCTTGACGGGCAGCCGCGATGACTGAATTAGGTGGCTCAGGAGATGCTAAACTGGGTGGCGCTAAGAGGAGAGAAAGCAGACTCATTAGCATTAGAGTGCCAGTTGCTCCCTGAATAATTCTCGTTTTACCGATTTCTACTTGCTGGCTCTGGCTAAAATTTTTTCTAGATATCATCTTTAGTGCTGCCTCTTTCCGGGGGTGATAGTCTGATCAAATTTTCCTTTTTATTGTCAGTGTCAGATCCCCCCGCCTATCGGCACCCCCCTTATCAAGGGGGGCAGGGGGGATCGAACCTAAAATCCATTTTTAATTTAATTATAACCAGCTACTTATGTTCCCTCTCTGGTTTTCGAGTAGAAGCAGCAGTCACTCTCGGTTTTCGTTGTCATCTCCTGAAAACTTCCGTCTCTTTAAGGGGCGATGGCGATTAAAATAGATGAGGATGAACTATCTTAGATGGATGGGCTTATGTTATCTTTTTTCCTCCGTTGGTTGATTACCGCCGTCTCTTTATTGATTACAGCGCGAATAGTACCAGGTATAGAAATTAAAGATTTTACCGTGGCTTTGATAGCTGCTGTCGCTTTGGGTTTAATTAATGCTATTATTAGACCCCTGTTGATTCTTTTTACCCTGCCTTTAACTATTTTGACCCTAGGGTTATTTATTTTTGTGGTC
>NZ_JASJFG010000315.1:0-3886 GCF_030065375.1 Microcystis sp. M49636_WE2
ACGTCAAAGATTTATGAAAGGAATATTTGCTTGGGTGGGATATAAACAGACATCAATTTTATTCGATCGAGAACCCCGGTATCAAGGACAAACTAAATGGAATTACTGGAAATTATGGAATTTTGCCATCGATGGTATTACATCTTTTAGTTTTTTGCCTCTGAAGGTCTGGACCTATGTAGGATTTATCATTGCATTTAAGTAGGTAGGCGTTAAAAGTTGTCAGATGCCCCCCTTATCAAGGGGGGATTAAGGGGGGATCGGCACCCCCCTTATCAAGGTAGGGCTGTTTCATTCTCCCATCAGAATATCAAAAGTAAAAGCGATCACTATCAGGTAAAATGAGGAGTGACCGCCAACCTTTCAAATATATGTTGAGCTTAATAGAAAAACTAAAACAAGTCAAGGACTTTCGGAAAGATAAAGGAAAAAGACACCCTTTATGGATAGTATTAGTAGTAATAATACTGGGAACAATGCTAGGATACTCAGGTTATAGAGAGCTAGGAGAGTTTGCTAAAAATAATCGGCACAGGCTGAGTAAAGAATTTAACATAATTCCAGAAAGAGTCCCATCCTATTCAACAATTAGAAGGGTAATGATGGGAGTTGACTGGCAGAGTTTGTTAAAAATGTTTAACGAATGGGCATTAGAAGAATATGGACAAAGAGATGATATAAATTGGCTAGGAATGGATGGAAAAAGTCTCAAAAACACCCTAAAGAATCCTAATAATGAACAACAAAATTTCATCATGTTTGTCTCATTGTTTAGTCAAGAAAGTGGATTAGTATTACACTTAAAAAGAATCGAAAACAAAAAAGGGTCTGAAATCGACGAAGGGCAAGCTATAATTGAGGATTGCTCTCTCCAAAATAAAGTTTTTACTGGCGATGCTTTACACTGTCAGAAAAAAACAATCAGCTTAATAGCCAAGAGTAAAAATGATTATGTTATCACCGTTAAAGGAAATCAGAAAAATCTTTATCAGCGAATACAAGACCTAAGTAATTCCTCAAAGCCAGAAAGTTGCTTTCTTGAACAAGATAATAGTCATGGACGAAAAATATCAAGAAAAATAGAAGTTTTTAAAGTGAGTAAAAATGAAAGACAAGGGTTTGAAAATCTGCGCCGAATTATTAAAGTAGAAAGAAGGGGTAGTCGCGGGGATAAAACTTATGAGGAAACAGCTTACTATATCAGTAGCCTAACCGAATCCGCCCAAGTATTTGCTAAAATTATTCGAGGACATTGGAAAATAGAAAATCAGTTACATTGGGTAAAAGATGTAATTTTTGAGGAAGATAAAAGCGAGATAAGTGATTTTCAAGCAGCAAGCAATTGGTCAATTCTCACAACTATAGGATTGAATCTTTTCAGAGGTTTGGGTTTTCTCTCAATAACGGAGGGACAGAGGTGGTTAGCTGAACGTTGGGAAAAACTGATAGTTTTATCGACGTAAGAAGCAGAAAAATTAGCTAAATTAACAGGATGTACTCTCAGACAATTTCAAGAGAGATGGGCTTTTAGTGGCTTGAGAACAAGCTTTATCACTTTATTCATAATAAATATTGGCAGAGGATTAAAGATTAATTATTGTGACTAACTCTTTTGGTTAGAAAAAGATAAACTTGAGAATCTTAAGTCAAATTTATTGACTCAAAATCAGCTGTACTTAATTTAAATGAAACAGCCCTAGGGAGTGGGGGGGTGGGGAGAAGGGAGTTTTTTGCTGTGAACAGTGAACAGTGAACTGAAAACTCACATCTGATAACTGATCACTGATCACTGACTAAATCCTGCTATAATTTGGGGGAATAAGTATAAAAATATTAATTGCTCGATCGCTAATTATGGAAGATACCCTGCCGCTTATTTACGTTTCTGGATTGCTAATTTTCGTGATTGGTTTAGGAATTTTTGTCATCGTGCAAATCTTTAAAACCCGTCGAGTAGAAGGAACCTTTAACAAGCTACAAAAGAAATTGCAAAAAGAAAAAGGTACAGCTAAAGATTACTATGAATTAGGGAGTCTTTATCTCGATAAAAAACTCTATGTTCAAGCATTGAGTTTACTACAAAAGGCTTTAAAAATCTCTGGGGAAGAAAGCATCGAACCAGAAAATCAAGCCCTAATCTACAATGCGATCGGTTTTTCCTATTTTGCCCAAGAACAATTAGAATTAGCGATTCGTAACTACAAAGAAGCAATTAAACTTTATCCTGAATACTCTATCGCTCTCAATAATCTTGGCAATGTTTACGAAAAGAAACAAATGGCTAAAAAAGCTCTCGAAACCTACGAAGAAACTCTCAAATTTGATCCTAACAATACCGTAGCGAAAAAGCGAGCCGAATCCCTGCGTAAACGCTTCGCCGAATCGAAATAGTTTTGACTACTGATCAAATTCTTTTTAGAGATCGAAGAATCTTCGATCTCTTTCTTTATTTCAAGCCATAAAACACCACGATTAAAACTGGGGTTAAAATCGTCAAAATTAAATTTAGGGGCGCACCCAAACGGGTAAAATCGAGGAATTTATAGCCGCCTGGTGCATAAACCATGGTGTTAGTTTGATAGCCAATCGGTGTTAGATAACTATTAGAAGCAGCAAAGGTGACAGCATACATAAAAGCCAAAGGATTTAAACCCAAAGTTTTCGCCACTTCTACGGCGACGGGAATCATTAAAACCACGGCGGCGTTATTAGAGAGGATTTCAGTCAAAACTGAGGTAATTAGATAGAAGAAAACTAAGATCCAAAACCCCGAAAGATGGCCGCCGATAGCCACTAAATTATCTGCTAACCATTTAGTCGTTCCCGAGTTATCCATGGCAGTACCCAGGGGAATTAAACCCGCTAATAAAAAGATAATATCCCAACGAATGGAACCATAGACTTCCCCGGGTTTTAGACAGCCAGTAATTACCATTAAAACCACCCCAACTAAACTGGTGACGAGAATTGGTTGAATATCAAAAGCAGCAATAATAATCACCGACAAAGTAATTATTAAAGCAATAATCCCCTTATCCTTTCGCAGGGATTCGATATCTTTTTCTTCTAAGACTAATAATTCTCGCGTGGTTTGTAACCCAATAAAACTCTGTTTTGGTCCCTGAACTAAGAGCAAATCGCCAAACTTTAAAGGAATTTTCCCCAATCTTCCTTGTAGTAATTCCGAACCACGTCTAATCGCTAGAACTGTTGCGTTATAACGCTGACGGAATTTCAAATCTTTTAAAGTTGTCCCAATTAAACGGGAATTAGAGAGAATCAAAACCTCGGCTAATTTTTCCTCACCTGTAGTAATTGTCGATTCAATATCTCCTTTCTGAAATTTGACATCGGCAAAGATTTCTAAGCCTCGTTCATCTTTAATTTTTAATAGTTCTTCCCGACTACTATGAACGATTAAAATATCGCCAGCATTGAGAACTTTATCAGCTAAAGGTTGGGATAAATGTACCTTATTTCTGATTAATTCCAACACATCAAAATTAAACTTTCTTTGTAGTCCACTTTGGGATAAAGTTTGACCAATAAGATTAGAACGAGGGGCAATAATTACCTCACTCAGATATACTTTAGAACCGTAATCATCGTCTAAAAATTCCCCCGTGGAAGATTTGCGATCGGGTAGTAATTTCGGGGCAAAAATTGTTAAATAAATCAAACCTGCTAAAAAAGTTACTACTCCTAAAGCAGTGAATTGAAATAAACTAAATTCCCCATAACCCAGCTTGGCAGAAATACCACTAGCGAGAATGTTAGTAGAAGTCCCCACCACGGTAATCATCCCCGCTAAAACCGTGGCGTAGGAAAGGGGAATTAATAACTTAGAAGGGGAAATTTTTTGTTTTTTACACCAATCTTCAACGAT
>NZ_JASJFG010001014.1:0-2406 GCF_030065375.1 Microcystis sp. M49636_WE2
AGGTCGCTGGTTACTTCTTGTCCCAAAAAGACGATTCTTTCCCGGAGTAGTCGGGAGTAGATATCGAAGGCGCGTTCGCCCCGGCCTGTGGTTTCAATAACGGTAGGAATCATTGCGCTTTCTTGTCTTGCTGCTGCGGTTAGTTTTTTGATTTTGACATACTCCCACCGTCAAGCTACGCTGTGACGGGGGATTCTTTCGAGATCACTATCGGAAATTCCTTGTTCAACGAGACAGCTTAGATTCTCAATGTCTCCACTGAAAATCCAGAGGCCGGACTCTCCCAAGGCGTTTGGATCGGTTTCTGTTTGCCCAACAGTACCGTTGACACTTCGACTTCGCTCAGTGTCAATGCCGAGCGAAGTCGAGGCATTGAGATGATTTCCCAAATATTTCAACCCTTTTTTAAGAATATTTATTGATGCATTATGATCCCTATCTAAGACTGTTTGACAATTAGGACATTGATGAGTTCTAGTGCTTAAGGTTTTTTGAACTCTCGTCCCACAAACTGAACAATCTTGGCTAGTAAAATGGGGAGGAACAGCAACACAGACAATCCGATAAATCTTAGCAAAATAATTCAACCATTCAGTGAATTGATACCAAGAAGCATCACTAATCGACTTGGCCAGCTTACGGTTTTTGACTAAGTTTCTTACCTTTAAAGCTTCATAGACTACCAGATCATTAGACTGGACTAACGCCAAAGCGTCTTTAATTGCTTTGTCTTTACGTTGTCTTGATACTTTAAGATGAAGCTTGGCTACCTTTACCCGTTGCTTATGATAGTTTTTAGACTGTTTCTTTCCTTTACGGAATTTCTTAGATAATCGTCGTTGTGCTTTTTGAAGTCGTTTTTCTGACTTTCTTAAATAACGTGGATTCTCTACAGTATTACCTTGAGCATCGGTATAAAATTCCTTTAACCCTAAGTCAATTCCTGTTATTTGTCCCGTCGGTTTATGGTATTCTTGCCGTTCTACGTCAATCAGAAACCGGCAATAATAACCGTCAGCACGTCTAACAACTCTTACCCGTCTAATCTGTTGCTCTGAATAATAAACTAAGGTCTTTTGACTACACCATAAACCAAATTCTCCTGCTTTAAAGCCATCAGTAAATCTGATTTTACGTCGATCATCAGATAGTTGGTAGCCTGTTAGTTTATACTCAACGGAACGACTATGCTTTTTGAACCGAGGAAACCCCTTTTTTCCCGGTATCTTGGCATGACAATTCTGGTAAAACCGATTAATTGATTGCCAGGCTCTATCAGCAGCCGATTGACGTGCTTGTGAGTTTAATTTATTAACCCAAGGTGTCTCTTTATTGTTAGCTAGTACCGAGCAAAGTTTTTGGAGATCATTGCGGGTTGTACCCTTATGATCCATACAATAACGAACACAAGAGTTACGCACAAACTGAGAAGTTTTGATAGCTTCATCAAGCCGGTGATATTGCTCTAGTGTCCCGTTTTTTAGCCTTGCTTCTACGACTAGCATATAACAATTCTCGACCATTGGTTAAGTAGATTGTAACACAGTTTGTCCACAGATGGTGGAATTAAACCGATGCTCCGTTGCTAATATTCTGGTCGGATTTCATCCCCCGCAAAGGTGAGTATCTTATCGAAAAATGTAGCGGGGGTATTCATCCGATATTTTAGGTAACTTAGGGAATGGGGGATAAGGATTAGGGGAAGTGGGGAAGTGGGAAATTTCAACTAAAACCCTAAAACCCCTAAAACCCCAACACCTAACCCCCAACAGCTAACGGCTAAAAATAATCTTCTCGATGGCATCTAGGGCGGCTTCTAGGTCATCATTGACGATTTGATCGGGGAATTCCTCGCTGGCGGCTAATTCTTCTCGGGCGCGTTCCAGACGACGGGCGATCGCCGTTTCAGCATCTTTGCCCCGGCCGCGCAAACGACGTTCTAATTCCTCGAAACTGGGGGGTAGGATAAAGATTCTCCTCGCTTCGGGGAAGCTTTGACAGACCTGTCTGGCTCCCTCCAATTCGATTTCTAGAATGACGGTCTGGCCCGCCGCTAATTGAGCGGCGATCGCTAATTGGGGTGTCCCATAATAATTGCCCGCGTATTCGGCCGATTCTAGAAATTCTCCGGCTGCCATTTTCTCCTCGAAACTGGGACGGTCGAGAAAATAGTAGTCTTCCCCCTCAATTTCACCCGGTCGAGGTGGGCGCGTAGTAGCGGATACTGACAGGTAGAGGTTAGGGAAACGAGTTAGTAAATGCCGGACTAGCGTACCCTTGCCCACACCGCTAGGGCCAGTAATGACGATTAATTGACCGGGTTGCATGGGGTTAATAACTTAGTTGCTACTATTAACAGGGGCTTCCTTGTTGACCACGAAACGGTGAGCCACGGTTTCCGGTTGA
>NZ_JASJFG010000922.1:0-8100 GCF_030065375.1 Microcystis sp. M49636_WE2
ATGAGGATAGTTCCCCCTTTACCCCTCCAGTTAACCTGATGTACGGTTTACAAGCTTCTCTGCAAATGATGAGAAGGGAGGGATTAGCGGCAATTTTCGCCCGTCACCAACGCTTAACGAAGATGACGCGGGCCGGTATGCAGGCCCTGAATTTGCCCCTCTACGCGGCGGATTCCTGGGCTTCCACGGCGATTACTGCGGTGGCCCCCACTCTAGTAGATGCGGAAAAAATTCGTTCGACTCTCAATAAAAAGTTCGACATCGCTGTGGCTGGTGGTCAGGATCACCTCAAGGGTAAAATCTTCCGTATCGGTCATTTAGGTTTTGCCAGTGAGAGGGATATCCTCACGGTTATCGCTGCCATTGAAGCGACTTTAATCGAGTTAGGTGTCGAAGGTGTCACCCCCGGCGCCGGTGTGGCTGCCGCTGCCTCGGTGATGGTGCAGGGTTAATCTTGGGTTGGCTTTTCCCCTTCTCCCCCTATCCATTAGTCACATCTTTCTTAACATAAAATTTGACAAAGAGAGAAAAGTGTGCAAGATGGCTCAAGGGGGTTCTATGGGGGAACTAATTTGATCAGATAGTTTCCACGTCTGGCTAATATACTGTCATCTTCCTAGTCCCAACCAAATAGTTTTAACACCAAGTTCACCTACAGATGCGATCGCAACCATTCCTCTAAATCTCCCGGTTTGGTAAAATCTAACAAAGCTTCTCCTAAAGCTTCCAGTTGATTAATTGAGAGAGCTTGAATCTGCGATCGCTGTTCAGGAGTCACTTCACCGATCCGACGCGAGAGGAGCCGCAGGATGAGCGCAGATTCTCCTTCCTGACGACCTTCCTCCTTGGCTTCACGATATACCCTTGTATCTGCCAATTGTAGTCCTAGCATTGTATCAACCTCCTGCCGACTCAAGTTAGTAAACTTATAGACCATAATTGTGGCAATCATTTCTATTATGGCGCGACTGGCTTCTGTATCTACAATTTGCTCTTGGGTTCGTGCCAGTAAATAGCGGGCTTTTTCTGGTGCTTGGGTTTCTTCTACAGTAGTGAGTACCATCAAGGCAACCCCTAGGGGTAACTGCTGAATTTCCCCTAATTCGTTCAGATAAACTCGATGTACTTGCTCACAATTGAGAAGCGATCGGTAGGGATGAGCATTGCTTTGTTCTAGGTTACGGGTGGGATAGATGACAACAATTTGCCAATCGGTAAATCGTTCTCGCTGGCGGTAGAAATATAAAAATGATTCACCAAAAACCCGTTCATAGAGTCGTTCGTCTTTTTGAAATTGTACTTCACAAAAATAAATCACCCCGTTCCTATCAGTATCAGGTGGGAGAAATACGCCATCGATCTCAAATTTGGGTTCTTTGACGGCTACGGAGTCAAAGCGGTATTCGGTGGCATTATCGGGTGGGTTTTCCAGTAAATCGAAGAGAAGGGAGGGGGATTGTTGGAAAAGCCGGTAAAATATCGAGTCTCGTTTCATGATGATCGGGATTGCACCATAGCGATCTTCCCATAAAACCCCCCCCAAAAAAGAGAGAGGAAACCCGCGTCTCCTCTCCCTTGTAGGCATTATTTCCTCGCTTTGCGGACAGCACCCCCTAACATTAAACCGCCCAGTGTGATAAAACCGAGAAGGCTAGAGGGTTCGGGGACACTGACTGCTGGAGTCGGCACTGTCAGGACTGAGGACATTCCATATAGAGTGTATGAGTTACTTGAACTAAGACCGATCATATTGATCCACGAGGCGTCAGTTTGAACAGGGCTACCTATAGTAACCATAGGCGGAAAACCCGAGTTACCCAACGGGGATTGAGCGGAGCCACCCACATTAGTGCCTGTCCATACAGAATCTGTTCCAGATGTGTCTATCTGAGTGCGATTAATAAAGGTTTGGATGCTGCCATCCCAAAGATCGGCATTATTATTGGCGACCTTGTTGCCATCTATGAGGTAGATGGGAACATCTGGCTGACTGCCATCAGTACCGGTATTGACTTTGGCCGAGGTAGCGGAAGTAGAACCGATCGCCTTCCAAGTGATCGTACCCAGGTTAAATCCTGCCGTTGTTAATTGCGTAGCAAGAGCGCTTCCTGTTACCTGGTTGGTAACAAAGTTATTGTAGTCGTTGATGTTGGTGCTTGTTGCATCCCGTGTGCCGTCAGTGACAAACACCAAGCGATACTGGTCGCCCGGATTCAAGCCGGGGGGTACGACCACCAAAGCAGCTTGTGCTGCACTAGCCGTTACCAGAGTCGCCAGGGCAACTCCAGAGACAATTCCGAGTTGTTTTATTTTCATGAAAAGAAAAGGGTTAATGGTAGATGATTTGAGTGCCTGACATTTCCATTTGGGTTAAGCGATAGGGCAACCCAAAACAATGACAAGCGAACCTAACAGTCAAGAGGGTACACGCTTCCCCCCCCCGCATTGTATCAAACGCTACAATTTAATAAATCTTTACATTATATGCGAGTAATCGGGGGGAAAATCCCTGGACTTTTTCCCTGAAAATTAGGTAATTGACCCCCTCAAAATCGGTAAAACCCTACACCCCACACCCCACACCCCACACCCTATTGCGGGCCAATTTGGGGCAAATGCAAAGCTGGATCCTGCGCTGTCCAACCGACGGGAGTATCTAAGCGCACCTCAAAATGAAGATGGGGGGGAATAATATCCGGTTGTCCCGTGGTCCCAACCGCACCGATAACGTCTCCTGCTCGTACCCGTTGGTCAATTCTCACTGTAACCCTGCTTAAATGGGCATAACGGGTCTGCCGGCGACCTAAATGATTAATTACTACCAAATTACCATAGGCCCCTTCCTGACCCACATAAATCACTAGACCATCCTCGGCGGCTAGAACAGGTGTACCAACATCTGCGAGAAGATCAATACCACTATGAAAAAGATTTTTCTGTTCCGTGGGGCTTTTTTGCCAACCGTAGGCTAATCCGACAGTGCTGGCAAAGGGTAAGGGATAAGAACTTAATCCAGTATAATCCGATCGCTTGCCGGCGGCGGACCAATTGGTGCCTGGGATAAAAACTATTGTCGGCCGGCGACCACAACCGTTAAGCTCAAAGAGTATATCGGCACGAATACCATAGGCTGCTTCTAAATCGCGCCAAGTGGAACCCCGGGGTGCTTCGATGCGAATGCCGTTCATCGGGGGAATAAAGATTTCTTTCCCGACGGGGGCCAAACCATTTTTGAGAATAGTCGGATTGAGTTTAATTATCGTTGCGGGGATAAGAGCGTATTTTTCGGCGATGGAGGCGATCGTTTCTCCCGCTTGGATTTTATGGCGTTGTAACCTTGATAAAATCGGCAGGGGACAAACATTATCAGACCCTTGGGCAAAAATTAATTTTTGATTTAAGCCCAAAAAACCTAGACAAAAAAACCAAATTGTGCTAGTCAAACTTAGCCAAATTTTCTCACTTCTGATTCTCCGACCCATGACCATAAAAAAAGCGATTTCTTGACTACAAAACTCGGAGAATACTAGGAATACTGTCAATAGCTTCTAAAGACTCTATTGTCGCTAAAGCGTTGCGGAAATTGCCCTCGCGCACATCGTGGGTGACAACGACAATTTCGGCTAAATCACCCCTAATACCAATTTGTACCACGGATTCTAGACTAACCCCATGGTCGCCGAAAGCCATACCTAAATGACCGATGACCCCCGGCACATCGCGACAGAGAAAACGAGCATAAAAACGGGTCGATAAATCCTCCATGGGGGCGATTTGACAATAATGCTGGTGAACACAGCTTAAAAGCGGGTCAAGTTCCTTGGTTTTGCCACTACTTTTTAAAATTCCGACGATATTCATCACATCCGATACTACTGCACTGGCCGTCGGTCCGCCACCGGCACCCGGTCCATAAAACATCACTTGTCCCAAGGGTTCCCCCTCGACCAGAATAGCGTTATAGACTCCGTTCGCATTAGCGAGGGGATGGTTTTTCGGTACTAGGGTTGGATGAACCCGCAACTCTAGGGTATCGGAATCTTCCTTAACCGTGTCTTTCGCAATCGCTAATAATTTAATCACAAATCCCAGTCTATCAGCGTAGGCGATATCGACGGCGCTAACTTGCCGGATACCTTCACAGTAAACATCTTCCCGTTTTACCCGACCTCCAAAACCCAGAGAGGCTAAAATAGCGATTTTATCGGCTGCGTCGAATCCATCCACGTCCGCAGTGGGATCCGCTTCTGCATAACCTAATTCCTGAGCTTTGGCCAGCACTTCGCTAAAATCTGCCCCTTTTTGGCTCATTTCCGTGAGAATATAGTTAGTTGTGCCGTTGACAATTCCCATAATGCTGCTGATACGATTAGCGCCGAGGGATTGTTTCAAGGGTTTAATGACGGGAATGCCACCACCCACGGCCGCTTCTAGAAGGACATAAACCCCCTTTTCGTTAGCTTTGGCGTAGATTTCGTCACCAAAACGGGCAATAACCGCCTTATTTGCCGTAACAACGTGCTTTCCCGATGCGATTGCCTTGAGAATTAAAGAGCGTGCTGGTTCCAAACCCCCCAATAATTCGACAATAATATCAATTTCGGGGTCAGTAACGATCGATTCTAGGTCAGTGGTCAACAGATGGGGAGAAAGCTCGATTTCTCTCGGTTTATCTAGGGATCTAACTCCCACTCGTCCAATGGTAATCTCTTTGAGTACGGGATGACGACCAAAAGGATCAAGGAGGATTTTCGCTGTTCCCGTCCCCACAACCCCGAAACCGAGTAAACCAATCTTAAAGGTCACGCTTTTATCTCCTGCTAGTCCGACGCAAAAAATACTAATGGCCAAGCCCTCGCCATTGTCGATTTTATCATTACAAGGTCTTTGTCTGTGGGGTTTTCTTTTGCTTCCCTGACACCACTAACACAACTCAAATGGTGGGAGTTAGCCAATTTTCAGCCCGCGAATCGCATAATCTAATAATTCGATAGGATGAATAACGGGTGTATCTTTTCCCTGTAATTGTAAATGTTTTTTAATTTGTAGGGAACAACCCGGATTAGGAGAAGCAATCACCGCAGCCCCAGTATTTAATAAATTGCGTACTTTCTGCTGACCTAATTCATCGGCAGTATCTGGCTGTAGCATATTATAAACTCCGGCACTACCACAACACAAGGCCGCATCGATAGGTTCTTTTAAGTTAATATTGGGGATTTTTTGCAATAATTGCCGTGGCTGCACGGAGATTTTTTGTCCGTGTAAAAGATGACAGGCATCTTGATAAACTAGGGTTAATTCTGTTTCGGTAATCGGCGATAAATCAGCAGTTAATCCCACTGCTGCCAAAAATTCTTGGGCATCGCGTACTTTAGCCACAAACTCCTTAGCCTTATCTTTATATTCAGGATCATCGGCTAAAATATGATGATATTCCTTGAGAGTATGACCACAACCCGCCGCATTGATAATAATATAATCGACCTCGGTTGCTGCGAAACTATCGATCATTTGTCTGGCTAAACTTTGCGCTTGTTTTTCCTGTCCTTGGTGTGCGGGTAAAGCGGCACAACAACCCTGGGTTTTTGGGATAACCACTTCACAACCATTAGCAGTTAAAACCCGCACTGTCGCTTCATTTACCGGCGAGAAAAAGAGTCTCTGCACACAACCTAAAACCACCCCTACCCGATAGCGTTTTTCCGTTTGGGAAGGAATAACATCGGCATAGTTTTTAAACAGAGAATTTAGAGTAATTTTGGGTAGAATTGATTCCATGGCCGCTAGACGGGGAAAGAGCATTTTTAAGATACCCGATTTCCTGACTAGGGTTTGTAGTCCCAGGGTTTGATATAACCAGAGGAAAGGTAAAAATAATTTGAGACGGACGGGATAGGGAAAGAGATTAAAAATGAGAAAACGAATAATTTTATCTTTAAAACTGCGGGGTTGATTGCGTTCCACCTGCGGACGGACTGCGGCGATTAATTGATCGTATTGTACTCCTGATGGACAAGTACTAACACAGGCTAAACAACCTAAACAAGTATCAAAATGTTGGCTAGTGGTTTCGTCTAAAACTGCTTCTCCTTTGTTGATGGCATTCATCAGATAAATTCTACCCCGGGGGGAGTCCATTTCTTTGCCAATAACTCGATAACTGGGACAGGTAGATAGACAAAAACCACAGTGAACACAACTATCGATTAATTCTTGAGCGGGGGGATTCTTGGGGTCAAATCCTTGATTTTTTTGGTCGATTAATTCTTGAAAGTTAACGGAATGTTCGGAGGTTTGCATGATTTTTAATTAGATTTTGTTAAGAAAGCGTTCAGGACTAAAAATACCGTGAGGATCGAATTTAGTTTTTAGGGTTTTCATCGTGGTAATTGCGTTACCTGTATAACCCCAAGGTTCAATTTTTTCTTTTAGCGATGGAGGCGCAGTTAACACCGTTAAATAACCCTGATTGGCGCTGCATAAAGAGCGAATTTTGTCAAGATTTTCCTCCGATTTTAAGATAACTTTACCCACCCCACTACTAATATTAATCGAGGCTAGTCCGTTAATTTGGTCGATAACTAGAGCTAAACTGCTGGGTAATAATCCTATTTTGCCGAAAAAATTGCCCTCTTGGTCATAATTATCGATTGTTTTTCGGTATCTTTGCCCTAGAGAAATTTCTTCCTCATCCCGATAATAATTGGTCTGACAGTCTAACTGTTGTCCTAAATAACTCACCTGTTGCGATTGTTCGCTAATACTTTCGGGAATGCTTTGAAAACGCAGCAGTAAAGCGACTTTTTCCCCTAATCCTAGTGCTTGCGTCATCCCTGGGTTTAAACATTCAGCCACGGTGGGAGTTAAAGACGATTGCCGAATAACTTGACTTAATTTACTAATATTTTCGCTATTTCCAGTGATTATCAGGGTTTCTGAGTTAGGGGTTTCGGGATAGAGTCGCAGGGTAATTTGATCGATAATCCCTAAAGTGCCGTAGGAACCCGTAAATAGCTTCATCATGTCGTATCCCGCCACATTTTTCACCACACGCCCTCCAGCTTTAGCAATCTCGCCATCGTGACGGATAAAGGAGAATCCTAGGATCAGATCCCGGACTCCACCGTATCTTTGCCGCCATGTTCCCGCGTCGGCCGTGGCCATAATACCGCCAATCGTGGCATTATGGGCATAACTGGGATCAAGAGGAAGAAATTGACCGCTAGGAGCCAAAAAAGCCTGTAAATCTGCTAGTTTAAGCCCAGCTTCCACGGTTATAGTTAAATCTCCCCTAGCATGGTCAATAATCCGGTTGAGATTTTGGGTACTGACTAAAATATCGGGCGACTCGACTAACCCACCCCAATCTAATTTACTGCCTTGACCGTAGGCCAATAAAGACAGACGATTTTCGTTGGCAAAACGCACCAGAGAGACTAAAGCGGCCGTATTAGCGGGATAAACTAGAATTTCAGGACTTTTGCCCCTAATTGCCCTTGATAATCTTTCTTGTTCCTGTTTTGGCACTTGTGGCCAGGCAATAACCGTCGTGTCGGGGGGTAAAATAGAAGTTATCTGGGCAGCAATCGCAGTCATATTTGAGAAAAGAATTGAGGAGTGAGGAGTTAGGACTTACCGGCCGATAATGGCGAAGAATGGGGGTAATGCTAGGGCTAATCAGTAATTTTCAGCCTCTATTAATCAGATTACCTTAGTTTTGCTCTCCATCTCCGATGTCAGGCAATTCCAGCCATACTGAGGCACAAAGAAGTCAGCTAATAACTAAGGGACTTGCGTAGGAATAATATCCCAATCGATCGGAGGGCGCAAGCTTTGCGCCCCTACAGTAACGGATTTTGTCCACAATGTAGGGGCGAACTGCGTTCGCCCAAAAGGTACATTATCAAAGCGCAAGTCCCTAACTGCTAAATTAGCCATACACTCGTGCCATAATGGTAGATTACCTCGATCAGTAAGCCAAGAAGTAATGAGTGTAGATTGGACGAATAGCCGCGCCAAGCGATTAAGTGCCTTACCCCCCTACGTTTTCGCCCGCTTGGATGAATTAAAAGCCTTAGCCCGCAAAGAAGGACTAGA
>NZ_JASJFG010000932.1:0-8897 GCF_030065375.1 Microcystis sp. M49636_WE2
GAAATTAAAGCCGGGGTGATGATGGCGAACATCATCTGATAGACCATAAACACTTGATGGGGAACGGTGGGTGCATAACCGATATTGTCAGGTGCGGCGGCGGTGACTCCGTTGAGAAAAATCCAATCCAGACCACCGATAAAAGCTTCAATCCCTTCACCAAAACCACTTTTACCCGGGGTGACATCAAAAGCGAGACTATAACCCCAAAGCACCCAAGTTACACCAATTACGCCCATGGCTACCAAACTCATCATCATGGTGTTGAGGACGTTACGCGAACGTACTAAACCCCCATAAAAAAAAGCCAGTCCGGGGGTCATTAATAAAACTAAAGCCGACGAGATCAGCATCCAAGCGGTATCTCCAGCACTAATCGGATTGGGGGGAGCGGCGGCGATGGTTTCCGCAAAAACTGGGGCAACTCCGCAATTGAATCCCAGTCCCAGCAAAAGTATGGTTATTCCTACGATCTTTTTCATTGACGGTTGGTGCCTAGTAGCAAGATTAATTTTCTCTGTCCGGAAATAGACAAAAAAACGAAAGAGAAAAGGTTTAGAAGGTAATTGTAGCCACCGATCGCATCGGGGCGAGGCCTTCTTCCTTTTCTCTTTAACTTTGTCGGGGATCTAATTAATCTATCTTTACAAGGTTCACCCTAACGACTGCTGGGCGTTTCCATGTCAACACTGGAAGCATAATAGCCACCAGTAACGATATCGGACTCCTTGACGAAACCGCTATAGGCTTCCATTCCGTGTTCACCCACATCCAAACCTTCCATTTCTTCTTCGGGAGTAACACGAATACCGAGGGTAGCCTTGAGGATTGTCCAAACAATACCACTAACAATCAGGGTAAATGCCCCTACTGCCACAATCCCGATAATTTGGTTAATAAACAGTTGGAATTGACCGGTGATTAAACCGGCATCTTTGTTGAAGATACCGACGGCTAAAGTTCCAAACACACCACAGACGAGGTGAACAGAAGTGGCACCCACGGGGTCATCAATTTTCAGGTTATCGAAGAAAGACACCGAGTAAACCACGACTACACCGGCAATTAAACCGATGATTGCCGCCGACCAATAGGAAACACCATCACAACCGGCAGTAACGGCTACTAAACCGGCAAGAATACCGTTAATAATCATCGAAAGGTCGGGTTTACCATCTTTCGCCCAAGCGGTAAAGGTAGCGGCAATGCCACCGGCGGCCCCGGCGAGGTTAGTGGTGACAGCGATATAGGGTACAGTTTCATTAACCGCTAAAGTAGAACCGGGGTTAAAACCGAACCAGCCAATCCAGAGAATTAAACAACCCAGGGTCGCGATGCTCATGTTATGGCCGGGTAAGGCACTGGTGCGACCGTTGATGTATTTACCCATTCTCGGGCCGAGAATTGCCGCCCCGGTTAAGGCAGACCAGCCACCGACCGAGTGAACCACCGTCGAACCGGCGAAGTCTTTAAAACCAAGGTCAGCTAACCAACCGCCACCCCAAACCCAGTGACCGGTGATCGGGTACATGATACCGACGATAATTAAGCTAAAAACAAGGAAATCGACGAATTTAATCCGTTCTGCCACTGCCCCAGATACAATGGTTGCCGCCGTTCCCGCGAAAGCGACTTGGAACAGGAAGAACACTGAGGTGGGCAAAGAGGCAGGCATAACGTAGGTGGCGGGATCGCTACTGCTAAGGAACCAGCCTCCTGTACCGAAAAATTCGTTACTGACAGACCCAAACATCAGGGAGAAACCGATCGCCCAAAATGATATGGTGGAGAGGGCGAAAACGATCAGGTTTTTGGCCAGAACGTTAACGGCGTTTTTCTGGCGACAGAATCCCGTTTCTAGCATCGCAAAACCCGCGTTCATAAAGATCACGAGGATGGCGGCAATTAAAACCCAGATTGTATTGAGGGCGTTTTGCACATCTTCGGGGGTTAGGGGTTTCGCATCTTGGGCTTGTACGGCCGTGTTCCAAACCACGAAAATAATCGCGGACAAAGGAACACAGGCTAACCAGACAGGGTTAATTTTCGGTAATAAACCGACAAGTTCCCCAGATTTTCGAGCAATTCGTTTCATCGTTAATTCGTTTACTTTGTTGAGTTAGTAGGTCGATTCATTACTTTTGAAAATAATCACCGAGCAATTATGTCCGTTCAACCGCTAAATCCTAGGAACAGAGGTCAATCATTTCAGAAGACCAAACACCTAGGGATTTATCTTGATGTGTGAGTAGTCAATGTTTTTTGATCTTTGTTTTTTTTTATTTGAGATTTCTGTATCCTCTGATACGTTTCACTTTAAAATAATAGTAGTAGAGAAGTGATCAATAATTCAGTTATCAGCTTTTTAGCTATCAGCCATCAGCCGTCAGCTTTTTTCCCCCGCTCCCTATCTCCCCTCTCCGGCGCTCCCCTCTCAGCCATCTCCCAATTCATAATTCATAATTTATAGTTCCCGCTCCCCATCTCCCCATCTCCCCATCACCCAATTCATAATTCATAATTCATAATTTATAATTCCCACTGATCACCGATAAAGTCTCCCCTCATTATGGAGAAATAAACCATGGCCCAGGCAACGGAATTCGATCGCACAATGATGCAAAGATGTCTAACCCTTGCTAGGCAAGCCTTGGGGCGGACTTCTCCTAATCCTTTGGTGGGTTCTGTGATCGTTCAAGAGGGGACAATTATCGGCGAAGGTTTTCACCCGGGGGCCGGACAACCCCATGCGGAAGTTTTCGCCCTGAGACAGGCAGCAGAAAAAGCGCGTGGTGCCACTTTATACGTCAATCTTGAACCCTGTAACCACTATGGACGTACTCCCCCCTGTAGCGAGGCAATTGTGCGAGCAGGCATTAAAAAAGTGGTGGTAGGGATGATCGATCCTAATCCCCTAGTGGCGGGGAAAGGCATTCAAAGACTAGAATCGGCAGGGATCGAGACGCTGGTGGGGGTGGAGGAGTCCGAATGTCGTCAACTCAATCAGGGTTTTATCCATCGCATCACCGCTAAAAAACCCTTCGGTATTCTCAAATATGCCATGACTCTCGATGGCAAAATTGCCGCTACTAGCGGTCATAGCACTTGGATTACTAGCCCCGCTTCTCGCCAAATCGTCCATCAATTGCGATCGGCTTGTGATGCGATTATCGTCGGCGGTAGCACTGTCCGTCAAGATAATCCCCACCTCACCACTCACGGCCTCTCTGATCATAATCCCCTGCGCGTGGTCATGACTCGATCGCTCGATTTGCCTCCCTCGGCCCATCTTTGGGATACCAGTCAATTTCCCACGCTTGTCTATACACAAATTGATTCTAATGTCAAGCTTAAGCAACAATTATTAACAAAAGGCGTGGAAGTGATCGAACTCACCGAGGTGACACCCACTTTAGTGATGGAAAATCTTTATCAGAGGGGATTTTGTCAGGTTTTGTGGGAGTGCGGCGGCGGTTTAAGTGCAGCCGCAATCGCTGAGGGCATGGTACAAAAAATTATCGCTTTTATCGCGCCCAAAATCATCGGGGGAATCCAGGCACCTACTGCCGTGGGTGATTTAGGATTCCAGTTAATGAGTCAAGCTTTACAGCTAGAAAATGTCACGGTTAATTATCTCAATCCCGATATTTTGATCGAGGGATATCTGCAAAGTGAACAGTAGAGCTACTGCAATTCCCCCTCAATCAGCAAATCTCAACCAACCGCTTGCAAAAGTCACAAAGTCATCAATAACCCCGATAATCTGGCAATTAACCCCGATTTTTGCGAGCGAGTTCTAGAAATCGCCCCGCTGCCGTTAAATCCCTTTATCGGTACGGTTATCACCCTAGAGGAAGTTGGGCAATCGCTCTGTGATCAATGGTGCCATTATCGAGCAAAATAAAAAAGTTAGAATAGTCAAACCCTTAGTGATTGAACGTATGACGGTACTCGAAAAAGGTAATATCACGATTCATACCGAGAATATCTTCCCTATTATCAAAAAATCCCTCTACACTGACCATGAAATTTTTCTGCGGGAATTGATATCTAATAGTGTTGATGCCATCTCGAAATTAAAAATGGCTTCCTTAGCAGGAGAAGCGAGAGGAGAAGTCCCCGAACCAGAAATTAATCTCGCCATCGATAAAGAAAATCGTACCCTATCAATTACCGATAATGGCATCGGGATGACGGGGGAAGAAATCAAGAAATATATTAACCAAGTTGCCTTTTCCAGTGCGGAAGAATTTATCAATAAATACCAAAAATCAGCCAACGATTTAATCGGTCATTTTGGCCTGGGTTTTTATTCGGCCTTTATGGTGGCTAAAAAAGTAGAAATTGATACTCTTTCCTATCAAGAAGGTGCCACCCCAGTCCATTGGTGCTGTGATGGTTCTCCGGAGTTTGAACTAACCGCTTCTTCCCGCAGCCAAATCGGCACCACTATCACCCTAACTTTAATGGATGAGGAAGGGGAATATTTAGAAGCTGCCCGCATTCGCCAGTTAGTCAAAACCTACTCGGATTTTATGCCCGTTCCCATTAAAATTGATGGGGAAGTGATTAATCAACAACGGGCTTTATGGAAAGAATCTCCTCAAAATCTGACGAAAGAAGACTACCTAGAATTCTATCGTTATCTCTATCCTTTCCAAGAAGAACCTTTACTCTGGGTACATCTGAATACCGATTATCCTTTCTTGCTCAATGGCATTCTTTATTTTCCCAAACTCAGACCAGATGTAGATGTCTCAAAAGGACAGTTAAAGTTATTCTGTAATCAGGTTTTTGTCAGCGATCATTGCGAGGAAATTATTCCCGATTTCCTGATGCCCTTGCGAGGAGTTATCGATAGTCCAGATATTCCTTTAAATGTGTCTCGAAGTGCTTTAACCAAAGATCGTACCGTTCGCCGTATTGCCGATTTTATTGCCAAAAAAATTGCTGATCGCCTCAAATCTCTCTACAACGAAGACGCAAAAGAATATATTCGTTGTTGGGAAGATGTGGGAACCTTTATTAAATTTGGTTCCTTGAAAGAGGATAAATTTAAACAGCAGGTAGAAGATATTTTAATCTATCGCACTACCTACAAACCCCCAGAAACCACAGTACAAGTGGAAGTGCAAACCGCCGAAGGTGACGCATGGCAAGAAGCAACGGCGAAAACTCCCCTAGAAGCGATCGAACAGGAAGGTTATACTACTCTCAAAGCCTACCTAGAACGCCATAAAGAACGCCACGAAAATCGAGTTTTTTACTGTACCGATCCTCGTAGCCAATCCACCTACGTTGAACTCTACAAAAATCAAGGGTTAGAGATCCTCTTCTTTGATTCTTTCATCGATACTAATTACTTTATTCCTTTCCTAGAAAGAGAATACTCCGATGTGAAATTCACCCGGGTTGATTCTGAATTAGACTCGACGCTGCTCGAACAGGATCAAGCTAGTGAAATTATCGATCCCGGTAGTAATAAAACCCGGGCTGAATTGATCAAAGAAATCTTCGCCAAAGCCCTCGATAATTCCCGCATCAATATCAAAACTGAAGCCTTGAAATCCGATGATCCCCAAGGTACTCCCCCGGCAATTGTCTTACTTCCAGAAGCGATGCGACGCTTACAGGAAATGACGGCAATGATGCAACAAAAAGCCATGGCTTTCCCCGAAGAACATATTCTGATGATTAATACTAATCATCCCTTAATTCAACAGATTGTCCAGATTAGTCAGGGAAGTATTGTTACCGGTAGCGGCGAATCTCCATCGGCGCAATTAGCGAAAATGCTCTGTCAGCACGTTTATGATTTAGCTTTAATCGCTCAAAAAGGATTTGATGCCGAGGGAATGCAAGCTTTTGTGGAACGTTCCAATCGCGTTCTGACTAAGCTAACCGAAAAGATTTAATCTATTGCCAAACTTTTGCTGTTTCGATATGCTGAGAGTGTGTTAATTCACACTCTATTTTTTTAACCCGATCAATATGATCTAACGATAAGCTATCTTGCCGCCGTCAGCCTTGAATAAGTTATCAGTTATCAGTTATCAGTTATCAGTTATCAGTTATCAGATGTAAGTTTTCAGTTCACTTATACTGTTTACTGTTTACTGTTTACTGATAAGTAGGGAGGCACAATTATTTGTAGGATGGGTTAGGGGTAGCGTAACATGAGCGGGCGTTGGGTTTCATGCTTCAACCGTTCGGCAAAAGCTCACGGACGAAGCCCAACCTAGGTTCTGTTTACTGTTTACTGATAACTGATAACTGATAACTGATAACTGAAAAATGCGCTTACCCACCCTCAAATATGAGCGAGGAACCTTAATTCTCCATCCACCACCAAAAGGGAAAAAATGGCTAGATTTTGCCACTTGGGATGATCGTATCGAAAGATTTCGCATTTTGGCCATTCATTATCGTCCTCTCGTGGAAACTCTACAGGAGGAGGGTATTAACTTCCAAGATGAAGCAAAAGCTTTTAACAATTTAGAATTAATTGCCAGTTTTGAACGGGAACCCTACCCCCACCAAACGGAAGCGTTAATCGCTTGGAAAAAATCCCAGAGAAGGGGTGTTATCGTCCTTCCCACCGCTGCTGGTAAAACCTATCTTGCCCAATTAGCTCTACAATCGACTCCCCGCAGTACCTTAATTATCGTGCCGACTATTGATTTAATGCACCAGTGGTATGCCCAGATGTTGGCGGCTTTTCCCGATGCCGAGGTGGGATTATTAGGGGGAGGTTCTAAGGATAATAGTGCTATTTTAATCGCCACCTATCAAAGTGCGGCAATTTATTCAGAAACTCTTGGCAATCGTTACGCTTTTTTGATTTTTGATGAATGTCATCATTTACCATCGGATTTCTTTCGGAAAATAGCGGAAGATTCGATCGCACCCTATCGTTTAGGCTTAACAGCAACACCGGATCGCGGTGATGGTAGTCATCAGGATTTAGATTATCTTATCGGTACAATTGTTTATCAAAAAAGTCCCCAAGACTTGTCAGGAAAAGCCCTAGCTGATCATGAAATAATTCAAATTAAAGTGAAACTATCCGCCAAAGAACAGGAAAAATATCAAGAAGCAATTAAGATTCGTAATGATTTTTTAAGAAGAAATAATCTCAGTTTGTCTGGTTTAGATGGTTGGCAAAATTTTGTCATGATTAGTGCCAGAAGTAGCGAAGGGCGCCGGGCGATGTTAGCGCACCGGGAGTCGAAGGAAATATCCTCCGGAACCCAGGGAAAATTGCGGATTTTAGCCGAGTTAATCTGTGAACACTATCCGGAACCAATTTTAATTTTTACCAACGATAATGCCACAGTTTACCGCATTTCCGAGAGCTTTTTAATACCTGCCATAACCCATCAAACTCCCGTGAAAGAACGCCATGAAATCCTGACCCGTTTTCGTCAGGGAGAATACAAAATTCTGGTGACTTCCCATGTTCTTAATGAAGGGGTTGATGTGCCGGAAGCAGGCATCGCGATTATTTTATCGGGAACCGGTTCCACTAGGGAATATATTCAGCGTTTGGGACGGGTTTTAAGAAAAGGCCAACAAGAGGATAAACGGGCGATTTTGTATGAAGTGATAGCCGAAAATACCACGGAGGAAAAAACCTCCCAACGACGACGGGGAGAGCAGAAAAATAAAACTAGCTATAAAACCGGTAATCGACAATTGGAATTATTGCCTTCTCCTCCGAAAAAATCTTTTTCTTTCCCGAAAGCTGCCGAATCTTCTACCCCTTGGGTAAGTTCTCCAGAGTCAGAGGAAGAATAGAAAATTTCTCTGGGGGATTTTCCTCTATAATAAAGGTAAGTAGGTAGGTGTTAAAAGTTGTCAGACACCCCCCTTATCAAGGGGGGCAGGTGGGATCCCCCTTATCAAGGGGGGCAGGGGGGATCCCCCCGCCTATCGGCACCCCCCTTATCAAGGGGGGCAGGGGGGATCCCCCCGCCTATCGGCACCCCCCTTATCAAGGGGGGCAGGGGGGATCAGAGGCAAAATCTATCTTCAATTTAATTATAACTACTTACTTAAAAAATCTAGATTAATACCCCTATGACCGAACTTGCCCAACAAAAATGTCAACCTTATCAATCGGGTTCTTCTCCTATCACTGCCGAGGAAATTACCGCTTTACAGGCTAAAATTCCCGATTGGAATCTCTTAGAATACGAGGGTATTCCCCGTCTGCAAAAACTCTATAAATTTGCCAATTTTCAAGGGGCAATCGCCTTTACTAATGCCGTGGGAGAAGCGGCGGAAAAAGAAGGCCATCACCCCGCTTTATTGACAGAATGGGGCAAAGTTACCGTTTCTTGGTGGACCCATGACGTGGGCGGATTACATCAAAATGACTTTATCATGGCTGCCCGTACCGATGATATTTATCGAAAATTTGGGTCTAAAACCCCGTCCTTTAGCGTAGCGGAGGACGGCTTGACATTTCTAGCTAAATAGCTTACATAGTAGATGTAGTTTGGTAAGCAAAACGCTAAAAGCATTCAAGTACAGAATCTATCGTGCGACTCGTTCCTACCAAAAGTCTAACAGACGTGGGTAGGACAAGGTTGAGAACCTTGATAACTCAATAACCGTGAAGGTGAAAGTCCTTCCCTCCAGATGATGGAGTGACAGCATAACCCCTTCCTGTGGAGAACGGTCATCAAAATGGGAAAAGCGGGGTTAAATGGCAGTAAAGATGAATCTGACATCAAAACCTGTCTAGCATCTAACTAGGGCTTGCTGAATAAATCTAAAAACCTTGTTGGATAAGGCTTTTAGACTTTTTTGACCTCAAAAAGTGCCGACCATTGGAGGGATCGGGGGTAAAATTCAGGTACTTTTTCCCTGAAAATTAGGTAACTGACTACCTC
>NZ_JASJFG010000771.1:0-7419 GCF_030065375.1 Microcystis sp. M49636_WE2
AAGACCCGAACAGGCTTTAATTGAATTTACTCGTCTGTTTAACCGTCTGCAATCTGTGCGGTTAACTAACGCTTTCCTGCAATTAGAATTAGATGCTCGGACTCATTTAGCCGACTTAAAACCCATCGCCCAAGTTGCCCCGGAAACCATAGAAATGACCCTACAACAAGAGGGCAATTTTTACATCACCCGTTTGGGGGATTTAATGATAGATGAAGAAAAAATTCTCCTCCTCAATCTCTATATTGACCAAATTCCCCCCGGTACTCACACCATAGCTAAGGTGAAGATTCGCTACGATGATCCCGCTTCCGGTCAAAAAGGGCTAGAAACTGCGACTGTTAGCCTTAATATAACCTCCCAAGCTCTCTATCAATCCCAATTAAACGATCAAGTTCAGAAATCGATTCTGACTTTAGCCAAATATCGTCAAACCCAAATCGCTGAAGAAAAATTAAAACAAGGCGATCGAGCAGCCGCCGCCACCATGCTACAAACCGCGGCCAAAACTGCCCTACAATTGGGAGAAAAAAACGCCGCCACTGTCCTCCAAACTAATGCCACCCGTTTACAGGTGGGAGAAGAATTGAGCGAGGGAGATTTAAAGAAAACCCGCATTATTGCTAAAACAAGACTACAAACCGATGGAGAAACCACTCATTGAAACAAAATCCCAATTCCTAGCAAAGCGATAATCACCCCGAAAATCGCCCGCAAGTTAATCCGATCCCCCATCATGGCTGCGATCGGTAAGACAAATAAAGGACTGGTGGCGGTGAGAGTTTGGGCAATACCCACAGGAGAGAATTTTAGAGCAGTTTGCTGTAACCATATCCCTAAAAACGTACTGCCGAAAGCGGTGATAATAATAATAGCAATCAGACGCAATGACCAGTTAATCGCTGGTGATGATTCCTGACGGCGAAAAAACATCAGAATTAACACTATTCCCGTCCCCGCTAACAGACGAAAAAGGGTACTCTGCAAAGACGACATTCCCGACTCCACCAGTGCCTGACGAGATAAAACCGCCCCCACCGCTTGGGAAATCGCTGCGATTAAAGCCCAGGCAATTCCTCGCCGCCAAGGACGTTGACTATTGATTTCGGGAGTTTTTTCGGAAATAACCCAAGCAACCCCGAAGATGGTCAAAATCATGCCAATATAAGCCGATATTTTCAGGGATTCCCCCAAAAAAGTCGCCGCTAGAATTGCTCCCAAAGGAGGCGAAAGGGTTTCTAACAGTAGGGTTTTTCGCGGTCCCAAATAATTAAGGGCGGTAAAATAGGCCGTGTCACCGATTCCTATACCAATTGCGCCACTTGTCAAGAGTATAAATACCGAACTTTGCTGATTAATATCGCGCCATTGTCCGGAAAGGGGCAGCGTCAGGGCAATTAAAGCGATCGCGACTACTCCTTTCAGAAAATTAAGCAATAAAGGCGGGATTTTCTGGCCTAATAGGCTATAAATCGCCGCAGAAACCGCCCAAAGCGCCGCCGCACTCAAAGCCGCTATCTCTCCCGTTAAATTTTCACCGAGACTAAATCCGTTGAACATTATCATATTTGTCAGGAGACAGTATTAAGAAGACTCCGAGACTCCGAGACTATTTTTATTTATTATCCCCACTTCCCACACCCCACACCCTTGACAATCAAGACAGTTGCTAATTTAGTGATTTAATAAAACCGACCACTGCTGCAGAAGATAAAAACTATGTGTATTCTCGGTTTTGATCCGGGTAAGGATAAATGTGGGATCGCGGTCAGGTCATCGACGGGGAAAATTTATACCCATGAGGTGATATCATCGTCACAAGCGATCGAGCGTTTAGCCAGTCTCTGTCAACAATATCCGATCGAATTATTGGTGATGGGGAACCAAACCACCTCGAAAAGTTGGCGCGAAAAAATTGCCGCTCGTGTTACTATCCCGATTACTCTAGTAGATGAACGCAATAGTACCCTAGAAGCTCGCGATCGCTATTGGCAAATGTTCCCCCCCAAAGGATTACAGAAACTCATCCCCCAGGGTATGCGTCTTCCCGATCGTCCCATTGATGATATAGTGGCGATTCTGCTGATTGAACGTCATTTACAGTCCAAATAATGTCACACTACAAAATAGACACAGCAGGGTGGATTGACGATGCTCCTAAGTAAAGGTTTTGAAGTGGAAATGTATACCGGAACAGCAGCCGGAGAAATTATCGGTTTATCCGATCGCATTGTCAAGGATTTAGATGGTTTTGTCCGGGAACCGGATAGTCGTAACGTAGAATATACTACGGCTCCCATGACTAACTATGACCGTCTTTTATGCGCTACTTTAAAACCTCGTCTGGCTCTACGGCGATATTTGCGTCGTTTAGGCGATTATACCCTCATCCCCGGCAGTACCCTCTCCTTGGGCGATAGTCAACATTTTTATCGCAGCGACCCCCACAATCCCTATCATGACTATATTGAACAGACCTACGGCACTAATGTAGTCACGGCCAGTATTCATATTAACGTCGGTATTAGCGATTATGAGGATTTAATGCGTGCCTGTCGCTTAATTCGCCTAGAAGCTCCTTTATACTTGGCTTTAAGTGCTTCTTCTCCCTTTCTCGACGGTAAAATCACCGGTTCCCATTCCCGTCGTTGGCAAGTTTTCCCCCAAACTCCTGCTTATGTTCCCCTCTTTGAAAGTCATAAACATTTTGTCACCTGGACTGAGGAACAATTAAAACTCGCTACGATGCAGAATGTTCGTCATCTCTGGGTGTCAGTACGTCCTAACGGTAGCAATCGTCCCTATAATCTCAATCGTCTAGAATTGCGAATTTGTGACCTGATTGCTAATCCTATTAGTTTATTAGCAGTTATGGCTTTTTTAGAGGCCCGTTTAACTCAACTTTTACAGGATCCCCAATTAGACCCCTTAATTTTAAGTCAATTACCCAGCAGCAATCGTAGCGACGATTTATTAACTTTAACCCAAGAAAACGAACAGGCTGCCGCGCGTTTTAGTCTTGATGCCACCCTGAGACATTGGTACGATGGTCGAGAAATCTTGGCTAGGGATTGGATTAAAGACCTCTATGTTCAAGTTTATCCGATCGCTAAAGAAAAGGGTTTTAGTTGTTTCCTCTCTCCCTTACAAAAAATCCTCCGCGAAGGTAACACTGCACAACAATGGTTAAAACAATACGACCAAGGTATGGATGTTAAAAGTATTATCAAACAGGCGATTATTACCCTAGAAAAAGAGGAACGAGAGTTAGAACATAAATTATGTCAGCATATTCTAGTTGCGTGAATAATTATTTTAAGGCCATGGTAATTAAACCCTGTTGACCGAGAAGAATTTCCCGCAGCAGCGTACAAATTCCTACCCAAATAATCGGAGAAATATCAACTCCTCCTAAGGGGGGTATGAGTTGACGCACGGGGATTAAAAAAGGTTCCGTGGGCCAGGCAATAATATTAAAGGGAAAGCTATTTAAATCTACCTGTGGATTCCAAGTCAGCACGATCCGTAAGATAAACAAAAGGGTCATCAACCCTAAGATAATTCCCAATGTCCAACCTAATGCGATCGCTGTGTCCATAGTCTCCAATCCCTTCTTTTTTACCGATTATCTTCCCTAAAATATAACAGTTTTTGTCTCATTTAATCATCCTAATCGCCCCAGCACCCTGACAGCTGTTCTTGTCAACCTCCCGGGTAAAAATGCCGCCAGAAAAAGTCCCAATAGGGCTTGACAAACTAGCTAGACTTGACTTATAATTTTCTTATAGTGGGAATCCGTGTCGCCCTGTAACCCCCCTCTTTTCAGTCCAGATAACGACCATCTTTTGCTGACCTCAGAAGTAACTTAAAGATGACAGAATTTCGCATCGAGAAAGACAGCATGGGAGAAATTCGCGTACCTGCCGATAAACTTTGGGGAGCGCAGACCCAAAGATCCCTACAATACTTTAGTATCGGTGATAATCTCATGCCCCGGGAGATGATCGCGTCCTATGCCATTCTCAAAAAAGCCTGTGCAATTGTCAATCAGCAAAAAAATCGTCTCAGTCAGGAGAGAAAAAACCTAATCTGTCAAGTCTGCGATGAAATTTTAGCCGGACAACACGCAGATAACTTTCCCCTCTACGTTTGGATGACGGGAAGTGGCACCCAGTTTAACATGAACATCAACGAAGTCATCTCCAATCGTTGTAGTCAACTGACGGGGAATCCTTTGGGGAGCAAAACCCCGGTTGACCCCAACGATCATGTTAATATGTCCCAATCGACGAATGATTCCTTTCCCTCGGCCATGTATATTGCCGTTGCCTTGGCAGTCAAGGAAAAATTAATTCCCAGTTTGCAACTATTACGGAATAGTCTCGATGAAAAAGCGCAATTATGGGCAAATATAGTTAAAATTGGTCGCACTCACCTACAGGATGCCACCCCCTTAACCCTCGGACAAGAATTCTCCGGTTATGTGGGTTTATTGGATGATGGCAGCGATTGGCTAGAAAAATGTCTAGAAAAAGTCTATCGTTTATCCTTGGGAGGAACAGCAGTCGGTACGGGAATTAATGCTCCCCCAGATTTTGATCGAGATGTGGCTGCCGAAATCGCTAATCTGACCAAATTACCCTTTATTACCGCTCCTAATAAGTTTACCGTGCAAGGTTCCCATGATGCTCTGGTTTTCTTGAGCGGGGGACTGAAAACTATCGCTAGTTCCCTCTATAAAATTGCTAACGATATCCGTTTACTTAGCTGTGGTCCCCGTTGTGGAATCGGAGAATTACAGCTGCCGGAAAATGAACCGGGTTCTTCAATTATGCCTGGGAAAGTTAATCCCACCCAATGCGAAGCTTTATCGATGATAGCGGTGCAGGTGATGGCTAATGATTTAGCGGTGACGATGGGAGGCGCCGGAGGACATCTGGAAATGAATGTCTATAAACCGCTGTTGATTCATAATCTCATGCAGTCTATCCGTTTGCTCACGGATGGTTGCGGTAATTTCTGTCAGTTTTTGGTTCAGGGGATGACTGCTAATCAAAAACAAATTGAGACTTTTTTAAATCAGTCCTTGATGCTGGTGACTGCATTAAGTCCCGCGATTGGCTACCAAAAGGCTGCCTACGTCGCTCATTATGCCCTAGAAAAAGATTTAACTCTGAAAGTGGCAGCCTTACAACTGGGATACATCGAGGAAGCGGATTTTGATCGCATTGTTGACCCCGCTAAGATGGTTAATCCCTACGTTGCCGATGGTTAATTGTCTGAGGGGTTGACTACCGTAAAAATCAGAGGTCGCAGGCAGGCACGGATTCCCATTATATATATAAGTATAAGGCAAGCGGCGGGATTTGTCAAGCCCCGCCGGTGAAAATTTCCGCTAAACTTGGCTAATGATAGCGAAGAAAACAAACAGAAAAACCATAAATGCCCCTGCCATGCGGAAGAAGGATTTAGGAAGATTAATAACTTTCTCCAGTTTCAAGAAACCCACCAGAAAATAAGCGGCGATTGCCAGGAGAATCGGGATAACCACGCGCAAGATTGTACCAAGGGGACTGGAGAAAAATTCACCGATTTTATAGCGGGGTGTATTTTCTTCCGCGTGAGGAGGAATAGTTACACTTGTCCAAGTTTCTCCCCCATCGGTGGAACGAAAAACTGTAGTTTTAGCGCCACCAAAACCGAATAAAGTTTTATCTTGAGCGTAATTAGGAGAAAACTGGACCGAGATCCCAGAGGAAGGGATACTATGAATTTTCACTAGGGGTATTTTAGGATCACCAATTAGCTTAAAATTTTCCCCGCCATCGGTAGATTTAAACAATCCATTTCCCTGTAAACTAACCATTACCGTGCGATCATTAGCATAATCAGGAGAGATAGCAATGGTTTCTACTGATGCCTGCGGATTAAACCCTGGTTTCTCTAATTTTGTCCAACTTTTAGCCCCATCTTTGGTGACAAACAAACCAGAAATTGTCCCAGCAAAAATAGTTCCATCACTGGGATAATTGGGAGACATTGCCAACTGCACATTAGAGCTTTTTGATAGGGGGGTTCCTTGACTGACATTTTTCCAAGTTAGTCCACCATCGACACTTTGATAAATACCCTCTGTTCCCGTGACAAACAAAGTTTTATCCTTAGCAAAATCGGGGGAAGCTACCATGGCAGGGGCATAATTACCGAAAATTCTGCCCACTTCACTGATATTTTTAACCGTATTTCCTCCATCGGTAGAACGAAATATTCTCCCCTGCTGATTGCTGAGAAAAAGAGTTTTATCCTTGGCAAAATCTGGGGAAGGAACTATTCTCGGACCGCGGACTCCTTCATCAATTTCGATAATTTTCCATAAATCACCACCGTTAGAGGATTTGGCAAATCTATTGCGTAAAAACCCAGCAAAAATAGTTCTATCTTGTCCATAGTTAGGAGAAAAGGCAATGTCAAAGAAACGCCGGGGATCTTGCCCTGATTCTTCCGGATCTTTACCAAGTCGATAAACTTCTAAACCGCGATTAATTGGTGTCCAAGTTTCCCCTTTATCCCGACTGATGAAGATATTGCCTACATAATTAGTAATGACGACGGTGGCATCCTCGGCATAATTAGGAGAAACCGCCATGGCGATAACTGTTCCCCGGGCTAAAGTTTCTATTTCCTGCCATTGTTTGCCGCTATCCGTGGTTTTAAATAAGCCATTAAATCCCCCTAAAAACATCGTATCTTGAACTATTTTTAAATCGATAAAGTGGGGAACTTTATAATCATCAGCCTGGGGATCTTTGGTTAAACCCTCGCTCATTTTTGTCCAAGTTTTCCCCCCATCTTGGGAAACATACATTCCGTCATACCAAGTGATGACATAAAGGGTAGAATTTCGGGCATAGTCGGGAGAAATAGCAATGTCTTCGATGATTTTATCTTTAATTCCTTCGTTAACAGCTTGGAAGGTTTTACCATCATCAACGGTTTTAAAAATACCTGCTTCTTTTGTACCGACAAAAAAGGTTTTATCCCTGTCTAGATTAGGAGAAAAAGCAATTGTATCCACTGCCCCCACATTAGCAGGTAAGGGGAGATTCTGCCAAGTTTTCCCCCCATCGGAGGAACTGTATAATTTACCTTCTTCATCCCCGAAAAAAATTCGCCCCGGATTGTTGGGGGTAATAGCTAGAGAGGTTATCAGTGCCGTGGTGGGGAAAATATTTGACCAATTTTTACCGCCATCTTCGGTTAAATAAACCCCTTTTTCTAATCCCACTGCTGCTGCTATATTGGGATCGGAAGGGGCAATTTGTACAAAGTTAATAAAGTTAGTTGCTAAACCCTGATTAACTTTCTGCCAAGATTCCCCCGCATCTTCACTTTTATAAATACCATCGGATCTTGAAGCTA
>NZ_JASJFG010000857.1:0-1502 GCF_030065375.1 Microcystis sp. M49636_WE2
AAAAGGAACCCGAATAAAATCACTCCGATAGAAGTCTTTGGTGTTGAAGTGAAAGGGATTATTTAATATTTCTGAACTCAGTACTCCTTCGTGAGTGGGCGCATAGTAAAAATCCCCCAGAATAGCCATTCCTGCGCTGGTTCCCGCCACGGGAACTTTTTTGTCGTTGATTAGATAATTGATCGCTGTTTCCACCTTTGTGCTTTCCCACAAATCCTCGTACTAATTTTGATCACCACCGGCAAAAAAAAGGATATCGGCATTACGAATATATTCGATAACATCAGGATGATTCGCCCCTTCACGACTATCAATTGATAGTTCCGCTGCCGAGCCGATCAGGGAGGGATAATTGTCGCAAATCCAATCGGCTTGACCGCCAAGATTGCCAAAGCGCAACACTAAGTAATTACCGCCTTTAGCCCGATTCAATAACCATGTGGTCGCTTGATCTTCTCCTAATTTACCTCCTTCCGCTCCCCCGATTAATAAAATACCCGATTGATGTTTTACCGACTGAAAATTGGCTTGTCCACAACGACAAGAATAATGGAAATCTCGATCATGATTGTTTGGCATAGTCTTATACCCTCTCCCCTTAGCTTACTCCTTCTATCCTAGCTTTAACTAGGACAAAATCAGAGTTTTATACCATAAAAGTTAACAACAAAGCCTCTCTATGGCTGAAATCGGTAGCGGCAAAACTCCCTAGTTTACATTTTGTTAAAAATCGTCCTATAATAATTCAAGGCTAGAAACTGGCAATTATTACTGTTAAAGTTGAGAATCGGCGGGCGATATGTTAAATAGACGTTCTTTTTTGCAAGGATTAGGTACAATCGCCTTAGCGGGGGGGTTAAATGGCTGCGCTTCCAGAAGCGGCGAGCCGAGCATTTTTCTCCTGTCCGGTTCGATTCCGCCGCGATTACTAACAGATTTTCAGAAAACTATTGCCGAAAAAAAAGTCAATTTTCAGTCGGAAAGGCAGCTGAAAGAGCTATTAGAATTATTGGAAAAATGGTTAAAAAATCAGGGGCAACCAACCTCACAATTTTCGTTTCCTATCCCTTTTAGGGAACAAAACCCAGCCATGGGTAATTTAGTCACCCTAGGAGATGCTTGGCTAGGAAAAGCGATTAGCAACGGTTTAATTCAACCCCTAGATACTTCTCAACTCTCTAATTGGTCAAAACTGCCCCCCCGTTGGCAAGAAAATATGACTCGCAATGCTCAAGGACAACTGGAAACAGAGGGAAAAGTCTGGGGTGCGCCCTACCGTTGGGGAATGACAGTAATTGCCTATAATGAGAAAAAATTCGCTCAATTTGACTGGCGGCCACAGGATTGGTCCGATCTATGGCGACCGGAATTAACCAGTAAAATTGCCCTAATCGATAATCGTCGCGAAGTCATCGGTTTAACCCTAAAAAAATTGGGTTATTCTTATAATTACAGTGATTTAAAACAAGTTACGGGACTAAAAGACCAGCTATTCGCTTTAC
>NZ_JASJFG010000623.1:0-2791 GCF_030065375.1 Microcystis sp. M49636_WE2
GAAGAACAGGTTTTAGGTCAATGGTTTGAGGTGGATTTATCCCTAGAAGTTGATATCAGCATTGCTGGCAAAAGTGACGCGATTGAAGATACTCTAGATTATCGACAGGCGATCAAAATTGTCAAACACCAGATTGAAACCAGCAAATTTGCCCTCGTGGAAAAATTGGCCACGGTTATCGCTGAGGATATCCTACAACTCGAGGGCGTGCGACAGGTAAGAGTACAATTATCGAAACCCGCCGCCCCAATTCCCAACTTTACCGGTAAAATCACCATCGATATCACTAGATCTCGTTGAGTTTACGCGTATTATCGACTAAACTTCGCGCAAAAGCGTCAAAACGTTGGGAAAGCTTCTCGTCAAGGATTTTTCCTTCTTCGTTGAAGACTTTCCACGCTTGTCCTAAGCTAATTTGTTCCGGAATTACCCAAGCATGAACCCAACGGAGAATAATTCTTAAATCATTGAGGGCGTTACTATTGGATTGGCCGCCTAAAACACTGATTAACCCAGCAACCTTTCCCGATAACTCCTCAAAACTCATTAAATCTAGGGCATTCTTCATCACACCACTGACACTACCATGATATTCCGGTGTCGCCAAAATTAATCCCGCTGCCGATTTAACCGTTTGCTGCATTTTGGCTACATCGGGATAGTCAGAATAGTCATCTCCCCCGTTACAGAAGGGTAAAGAGAGTTTTCTTAGGTCAATTATCTCCGTTTCTACTCCTAACGCCCCTAATCGACTGATAGCAACTTCTAACGCCATCGCACTATAGGATCCGCTGCGTAAACTGCCATTAATACCAACGATTTTGATCATAGAACTTATACAAACTCATAACGACTACATATAAGCTAACAAAAAAAGAGACAATTGGGGAAGCTTAGTTAAAAAAATATGTCGATGGGGCGGAGGGAGCGATCGATCTAAGTTTTAATGAGAGTAGAAAGAAAGATTTATTCCATTTCCCCTGATTGCCATGCCAGAATTTCTCGATTTTCTCAAACATAAATATGCCTATGTGGCTATTGGTGAATTCAAACCGGGGTGTTTTTCCGAGGCCCAAAAACTCTACGAAAAGGCCGTTTCCACCTATTCCACGGGATTCCAAGGAGCTTTTCTGTTGCAAAAACCCGGAACCGACGAAGGAATTGCCGTGATCATCTGGGATAAAATTGATGATATGGAGGCAAATAAAAGCGAAGACCATGAATTATTGCTGAAATCCATGGCTCCTCTATTTGCAAAACCGCCTGTCACCGATTTTTACGAAGTATGTAGCGAGATAGAAGGTTCCCCCGTTTAGGGATAATGTTTCTTTTCGGTGGCGATTAATTTGGCGGCTAAAACCCCGCCTAGAAAACCGAATAAATGTCCTTGCCAAGAAATCCCCGGACGGGAAGGCAAAACGCCCCAAATTGTGCCACCGTAGAGTAAAAAGACTAAAATTGACAAGAGTATAGAAGGAATATTTCTCTGGAAATAGCCCCGCAGTAATAAAAAACCTAAATAGCCAAAAATCAAAATACTTGCCCCGATATGGATGGATCCGGGAGCAGCAAATAACCAGACTCCTAACCCCCCCACCAGCATAGTTAACCCAGTCACAATAAAAAAGTCGCTGGTTTCCTGTAACATCACCAACCAACCGAGAATCAGGAAAGGAACCGTATTAGCAATAAGATGGGGAAAGTCACGGTGTAGGAAAGGTGCGAACAGAATACCCCGCAATCCGATGACTTGATGGGGCATAATCCCGAAATTGTCTAAACTGCCCCGAAAAACAAATTGATCTAAAATCTCTAACAGCCAAAAAATCGCCACAAAGGTAGCGAGGATTATTGCTTGGGTTTTTATTTCTTGCCGTGATCCTTGACTCATAAGATTGATGGATGAGCTATTTTTTCCCATTATAACCCCCCAGATCAGTTATCAGTTATCAGTTATCAGTGATTCAGTTACCAGTTATCAGGTGTGAGTTTTCAGTTTACTGTTTACTGTTTGCTGCGGGACAAAGAGAGGCTAATTGACAGGAAAAACAAGCGGGATTTCTTGCTTTACAAACGGCCCGGCCGTGGTAAATAATACTAATAGAAAAAGTTTCCCAATCTGGTTGAGGTAGTAAAGCCATTAAATCCCGTTCAATTTTCACCGGATCGTTATTAGTAGTTAAACCCAAACGATTACTTAAGCGCTTAACGTGGGTATCTACTGTCACCCCCTCAATAATCGCGTAAGCGTGAGCAAGTACCACATTAGCCGTTTTTCTAGCTACTCCGGGTAAAGTTAATAATTCCTCCATTGTCTTGGGTACTTCCCCCTGAAAATCCTTAAGAATTTTTTGACAAGCACCCTGAATATTTTTGGCTTTATTGCGATAGAATCCCGTGGAACGAATCAGAGTTTCTAACTCCTCTCGCTCGGCAAAAGCTAAGGATTTAGCATCGGGAAAACGAGCGAATAAAGCAGGAGTCACCTTATTTACCCGCTCATCAGTGCATTGTGCCGATAGAATCACTGCCACCAATAACTGCACGGGAGTTTGATAATTTAAGCTACAGGTTGCCTCTGGATATAATCGCTTTAAGTTGCTTAAAATCTCTAGGGCGCGCATTTGAAGCTGAGTTTTTTTTCGCGGGGCCATCACTGGAATAAATCCTGAAAAACTGCTAGGTTAGCCGTGTCGCGCACGATTAAGAAAACTCCTAATCCTAAGAGTAAAACTAGACCTGTTTGCATGATGTTATCTTGCAGTTTAGTTGGGAGAGGTTTACCTACTAA
>NZ_JASJFG010000978.1:0-1353 GCF_030065375.1 Microcystis sp. M49636_WE2
AACTAGCCATCGGTAGCTGTAGGATCGGACTATTATTCACCTGTACTTTTACCCCAGCAATTCCCCAACTGGTTTGATAAAAAGTCACCCCTTTATGGTGCAAAGGTTGGTTAACTTGAATAGTTTTGCGATCGATCTCCTCTCCTTGATTATCGATCACCGACAAATCAGAATAAAATTGTTCTATATCACCTTTAGGACTATAATCAATCCAAAAACGATTAACTTTAATACCCCAATCTTTAGGGAGAGAATTTTTAGATAAGGGTCCAGCTTCAATAATATTTTTAACCTGAAAACTATCGCCACTAGCTACCATTTCTTGAGCGAAAAACCCCGTTAACGCTCCCCAGATCGACCCTGCTAAAATAATTAACATGGCTGCATGAACGATAATCGGACCGATTTTACCGATCAGACCTTTACGAGCATAAAGACTGTTATTTTCTAGAAAAACTTTGTAGCCTTTTTTTTCTAATAGAGGTGTGAGAGATTCTAGGGAACCAGTTTCTAATTCAGCACTTAAAGCTAGTTTTTGAAATTGGCGAGATTGTTGATAAAATTGCCATTTTCTGGCCGCCTTTAAAGCGGGTAATTGTCGTCGGAAGGTACAAGCGGTTAAACTGGAACCGAAGAGAATTAATAATGATAGATACCACCAAGTGCTATAAACATGATTTAATCCCAATAGTAATAAAACTTTCCAAGTCAGAAAGCCAAATAAAGCGGGTTTTTCAGGATAATTAACTTGGTAGAAAGATAGAGATTGACCCTGTTCGATTACCGTCCCAGAAATGCTAAAAATAGCGATTAAAAGTAAGAGGATAATTGCTAATCGCAGATCGGCAATAGTCTGGATAAATTTACGTCCCCATTGAGGCGGTGTATTCTTTAAATTTGAGGAAGTTTCCGATATAGTCATAGTTAAAAGTTTTACAATTCTAGCCAATTATCTATCATAACTCTCCACCATCACAGCAGACGGGATAATAAAGAAAAAACTCCAAAACCGATTAATAAAACCCCACTGACAGGATTAATCCACCCGGACCATTGACGTAGGGAAAGAAAGCTTTTCAGCGAGGCAGTAAAAGAACCGACGATAATTAGCGGTAAAACATAGCCGGCAGTGTAGGATAACAATAATCCCCCTCCTAAGCTTAAATCTCCCGTATTGGCCACCCATGCCAATAGAGTTGCCAGAACTGGTGTACTACACGGAGAGGCGATTAAACCAAATGTTAAACCGAGAAGATAGGACCGCAAAATCGGGGGAAAATCGCCGGTAATCCAATCGGTAGAGCCAAGGGAGGGGAAGCGCAGGGGTAATAATTCCAAGAGGTTTAACCCCAT
>NZ_JASJFG010000166.1:0-5017 GCF_030065375.1 Microcystis sp. M49636_WE2
AGATACTATCAAAAAAGTGGATCATTGGGGATAGAAAAATTCTAAGATTCCCCGATCCCCGTCCAGTTCTACCATTGTTCCCACAGGTAAAGCGGCATTATCGCCATCATGACCGAAAGGTAACTCAGCAATAACCGCAATACCCAAATCGCCCAAACGCTCTTTTAAGACTTCCTCTACGGTTTGACTATCACTACCGGAGGCCGCCAGACAACGGCTAAAACGACCGAGGGCAATGCCTTTATTTTGGGTGAAAATGCCCAGCATTCGCCACTGAGTTAACATTCGATCAATTCGGTAGGGGGCCTCGGTTACGTCCTCTAGGGCTAAAATTACCCCCTCTAGGGTGGGTTGAACCGAGGTTCCGAGGAGATGGGTGGCTACGGTTAAATTAGCTGGTAATAAGCGTCCCCGCACTTTGCCCCCACCCCAACCTTGACCGATAAGAGGGGCTAAAGGACGACCTTCCAGAAGAGAAAAGAGGCGATCGATTGATTGGGGACTTTCTTGGGCTAAGGTGGTTAAAACTGCCCCGTGAACGCTACAAATGCCCTGTTTCGCTAAACTCCATAAAATCCCCGTCACGTCGGAAAAACCGATTAACCATTTCGGGTTAGTTTTTGCCCATGTCCAATTTTCTAAGAGGCGAGCGCTACCGTAACCCCCCCTAGCGCAGAGAATTGCTTGACAATCGGCATCTTGCCATGCTTGGGCTAAAGCTTGACGACGTTGCTCGTCGCTACCAGCGAGATAACCGAGACTATTCGACCAATTCTCGCTAAATTCCACTTGATAACCCCTCGATCGCCAGATTTCTACGCCTTTTTCTAGGGCGGCTAATTCCTTGACGGCTCCACTGGTGGCCACCAGAGAAACTTTAGCACCGGGTTGCAGAAATGATGGGATGATCATAGGTTAATTCTCTTTTGTTGGCGGATTAAGCGGAAATTACAGGTAATTTTGTGACAGCATGAAAACTGACAGCATATTCTATCGAATGTTTCTCGATTTTCCCGATTCGTTCTTTGAATTAATTGAGCGACCCGATGCTAGGGTTAGCAATTATCGATTTACTTCCCAAGAAGTCAAACAACTAGCTTTTCGATTGGATGGTTTATTTTTGCCGCTCGATAATCTAGAAAATTTGCCCTTTTATCTGGTAGAAGTGCAGTTTCAAAAGGATGAAGACCTATATTATCGATTATTTTCGGAACTTTTCTTATATCTTAGACAGTATAAACCTTTGTCACCGTGGCAGATAGTTGTTATTTATCCTAGCCGAGAAATTGAGCGAGAACATCCCCAGCAATTTGCAGACTTGTTATCCTTGTCAAGGATTAAAAGAATCTATCTGGATGAATTGGCAAATGACGAGACTCCTTCCTTAGCGATCGCCATGATCAAATTGGTCACGGAAAGTGAGAGTCAAGCTGTTAATTCTGCTAAGATTTTAATTAAACAGGCTCAAAGAGAACTGAGCGATCGCTTAGTGCAGAAAAATGTCATTGATTTAATCGAAACGATAATCATTTATAAATTACCCCAAAAAAGTCGAGAGGAAATTGAAGCTATGTTGGAACTACAAGACCTCAAACAAACTCGTTTCTATCAAGAAGCTTTTGGAGATGGAATTGAACAGGGAATTGAACAGGGAATTGAACAGGGAATTGAACAGGGAATAAACTTGCAAAAATTGAAAACAATTCCTCTACTGCAAGACCTCGGTTTAACCCCGCAACAAATCTCGGAACGCTTAGACTTGACTCTGGAAACAGTGCTTAACTATTTGGCACAACAGGAACAATGATCGATCCTGTTTCAACAGTCTAGAAAAGCATCAATAGTAGTGAATTAGTGACCTTTAAGCTATCAGGGATAACTCGATGAATAACGACTTATTGACTTTCTTCTTTTGTGTTGCTTTTCTCATTCTATATCTAGTTTTTTCAGCTTTAACCGAGATGGGAACAAAATGGCCTTGGACAAAAAAATAAGAGAAATACTTATAGATGTGAATAAACATAAAATCGGGTCAGGGATTCGGTCATTGGAAAAATTCTAGAGATTTGCTATCTAAATAATTAACTCGATCGCTCTACTGATAAAATATGAAACTAATTGCTGATATTTCCCCGAGCTTGGATTTATTCTTGTTGCTTTTTTTCTGGCATTGTCTCATCGGTGGCATTGCTACAGTCATCGCTATCAATAAAGGCTATCCCAGATTAAATTGGCTAATCTTCGGACTTCTGGGAGGAACCTTTACCTTTTTTATCGCTCTTTTCCTGAAAAAAAAGCCCAAAATTTAAGGGATGGTATTGCTTGATTATCCTTTAATAGTTCCCATCAACACCTCTAAATCTTCTGCGTCTAACTCCTCTGGGATACCATTGCGAATTAATTCCGAAAAATCCTCATTGGGAACCATAAAACATAGTGCATAAAGTCTTCCGTCCCCCACATTTCTAATCTCGTGAATACCCGTGGGACGGACTAATAAACTATCCCCTGGACCTAGGGGAATCGGTTTACCATCACAGATAGCCATTCCCTCCCCTTTGAGGATAAAAAACATTTCTACGGCAAAATGATGACGATGGGTAGGGGTGCAACCGTGGGGATCGAAAATTTCCACACAGACGGTCAAGGAATCCCCCGCTACGGTAGAATCGAAGACGATCGCTAAACGATTCGTATCCCCAGCGCTAATGCGAAAAACTTGATAATCCCGGGGAGATCGAATCACGGGTAACATACAATGATCGCTGGTTAGTTGGCTATTCATCGCTAATTTCGATCGAACTGTGGATGATTCTAAGACTAGCAAAAATTTTCAACTTCGCTCGATTGCGTCCACCACTTTACTCACATCTATGATCGCGGCCACATCATGGACGCGCAGGATATCGGACCCCTTAGCGATCGCTAAGGCACAGGCCGCCGCCGTTCCGAAAACTCGTTCTTTTGGGTCATCTTTGCCTGTAATCTCGCCGATAAAGCGTTTTCTCGACAATCCAATTAAAATAGGTAAATCTAAATCCCGAAATTGCCCTAATTCTCGCAATAACTCAAGATTTTGTCTCCCAGTTTTGGCGAAACCAATCCCCGGATCGATGATAATATTTTCCCTAGCAATGCCCCACTGTACAGCTTCCTTAACGCGATTCTGTAAAAATTCTTTAATTTCCTTGACTAAATCCTCATAATGTGTTAAAGATTGCATGGTTTGCGGATTGCCCCGCAGGTGCATGAGGATGATGGGAACAGCCAATTTAGCCACCGTAGGCAATAATAGGCGATCGAAGGTTCCCCCAGAAATATCATTGATCAAATCGGCCCCGGCGGCGATACCTTGGGCTGCCACGATCGCCCTAGTGGTATCGAGAGAGATAGGAATAGAACTTTGTTGTCGAATAGCGGTGATTACGGGGATAACTCGCGATAATTCTGCTTCTAGGCTAATTTCTTCGGCTCCCGGACGGGTGGATTGACCACCGATATCGATTATATCAGCCCCGGCCTCGATCATTTTCATCGCCTGTAGCAGGGCATTTTCAACATTGTCAAATTCTCCCCCATCACTAAAACTATCGGGAGTAACATTCAAAACACCCATGATATAGGTGCGTTTTCCCCAAGCAAAAATATGTTCACGAATTGCCATTAAACTAGACATAATAATAAATCCTGTTGAAAAAGTATATGAATTATGAATTATGAATTATGAATTATGAAGTGGGGAGAATAAATAAAAATAATCTCCTGACTCCTGAATACTGGCTCCTGACTCCTGAATACTGATCACCATAGTTAATTTTTAGGTAGGGAAGAATCTTTTAATTGAAAATAAGCTTGTACTTCTTCTTTCCAGAGTTGATATTTTTCTTGAATTAGTTGATATTGACTTGCAAAATCGAGGGTACAATCAACGAGATTGCTATCGATATCGCATTGCACTAATTCCCGTTCGATCAGGGTTTCTCGGATAAATTTTAAACATTCTTGTCTCAAAGTTTCCGCTTGATCAATAATTAGTTGGACTTGATTAATTGCTCGATCATATAATGGAGTTTGTGAATGAAAAATTTCGGAAGATGCGGCCAGATTTCGCAGTCTATGTAATTGATTTCTCTTTTCTACTAAACTGGCAATTTTGGGGTTAATTTCAAAAAGTAAGGTTTTCACCAGAGGAGCCAAGCGGCGAGTGTTAGTATAATCGTAGTTATTAAGATCGGATTTAATCAGGTGTACCTGTTGTAAATCGACGGTAATATCGTGGAATTGTATCTCGGTTTCGGTGATGGTGGGATGAATCGTTTTAACTTTCCAAGTAGTAATAGAAGTCAACTGCTGGCGATCACTATTAACCATTTGCTGCTCCATTTTCACCACATCAAGGGGAATACTATAAAGTTTTTTATCGGGAATATAGATGACATCGCTACCGAGAATACGATCGATTTTAGGACGACGATATAAATAATGATACAGGAATCGATAAAAGCTTTTACTGCCTTGAAATATCTGGACAAATAACCAAATTTTCCAGCTTAATAACCCGCCGAGAAAGCGTCCGAATAGATGGGAATTCGAGGAGGGGTTATTCATGAAATTCCGTTATCAGTTATCGGTGAGGAATCGGAGGTTTGGTTCTTTTCAGTGTTCGGTAAACAGTAAACAGTAAACAGGGATAAAGATGAAGATAACTAACTAACTAATTAACTTAAAACTTACATCTGATAACTGATCACTGATCACTGATCACTGATTAAGGACGTTCTCCGGGTAGATTTTTTGACGATGTTGGTTTCGATCTTACCTGTTGACGACCGTTGCGGATAACTTGTAACATTTGCCCTAATTGTCGATCAAGATCTTCTAAAACCGCTTCGGCATAGTCGTCAGCGCCTTTTTGAATTTCATGACATTCAGCTTGGGTTTTTTGTCGTAACTGTTGCACTTCCTGCAAGGTGCTGTGACGCATCTGTTCGATTTCATCGAGGGTTTGTTGTTGCAA
>NZ_JASJFG010000317.1:0-3183 GCF_030065375.1 Microcystis sp. M49636_WE2
AACCATACCAAGTAACGAAGAACCAAAAATCTAGTTGGTTTATAATATTAAATAATTAACTTTATTTTTAGAGATGAATCTGATTTTGTCAAGCAAAGCGGCCGAAAGACTTCAACGAGAAGTGCAGTCAAGAGAAGATTTTATCGCCGATAATAATGCTTGGCGAATTGATGTCCTCGATCTCAGGAAGAGAGGTATTTTTCTCATTACTCAGGAAAAGAGTTTATACACCTTAATTTCTTCGTACAAGCAGGGAATTAAGGGAATTATCGCTCAAATTACCACCATTGATCGGCATGAGGGCGATTCCCCTGAAATTCATTATCTCAAATCCGAGAATAGGAGTCTGGTAAGCTCCATGAATAACATGAAGAATTTAATCGCTAAAGTAGATCAGTACAATGCGGTTGATAACGAAAGATTTGCAGAAATAATTAATCAGACTCCCTTTAAATATTTATCTTACCGTACCCCGACCGAATGTTACCAAAATCTCTTGAATCAATCGAAGGGAGTACAATAAAACGGTCGTGTTTTAATCTAAGGAGAAAACGCTCCCCAATCTTCACAGCTTAAAACTAAATAAATCTCAGTTTTGGATAATCTCAGTTTTGGATAAGTCGAAACCCTGAGACTCAATCCGAATCTAAAACTCTGATTAACAGACAAAACTCTCCAAACTGTGAACAATTGCTAAGTAGGTAGGCATTAAAAATTATCAGATGCCCCCCTTATTAAGGGGGGATTAAGGGGGGATCGGCACCCCCCTTATCAAGGGTAGATCCCCCCGCCTATCGGCACCCCCCTTATCAAGGGGGGCAGGGGGGATCAGACCTAAAATCCATTTTTAATTTAATTATAACCAACCACTTATAACAACTTTTTAGCAAAATCGATCGCTTCCTGAAAAACTGTCACTTTGCCCTCAATTTGGGCAATTTGTACCTCGGTTAATAACTTACCGATAATCGGACTAGGTTTCAGGTGTAAATGGTTAATTAAATCATCGCCCCTTAATAAAGGTCGGGGATGGGCGATAATATTATCGGGATCGAGATAGGAAGTCAACAGAGAAGCGACGATATTTTTGTTAATCCCCATTGATAAAGCAAAAAGGGCAAAGACAGGAAATACTTTTCCCGTATTTAGATAAATAAAATACTGTTCCCGCAGACTTAAATTATCTGCCTCCTTGAGGGGAGGTAAACACTTAATCACCGTGATTACCGTGCGAATTTCCCCACGGGAATACTTGAGATCGATTAACTCTTTTTCCGCTTCTGCCAAAATATCCGATACCAATAGGGCCAATTTTGTCAACTGTAACTGAGAAGGGGAAAAGATAAATTTTTCCGGTAACAAAGATTCTAAAAATCCCGCTGCCGCTTCCACCCCCATGACTCGCTCCATTTTTGCGGGGGTAATCCGACGCAACCAGAGAGATAATAAGCCATCTTCCCAGGCACTTTTTAGCCATTTATTGCCACGGGAATTGAGCAAAAGGTAATTCAACTCGGATTGTACCCTTTCGGCGGCTACACGGTGCAATAAAGGGGCAAGAGAACGAATAGTTGCACGGGTATGGGGTTCGATCTCAAAGTCCAATTGAGCCGCTTGTCGATAGGCCCTTAATAATCTTAGGGGATCATCCTGAAGATTTTCGCGGGAAATCATCCGCAGGGATTGGCAGCCTAAATCTTTTAATCCCCCTAAAGGATCGAAAATTTCTTGGGTGTGGAGATTATAAGCGAGAGCATTAACGGTGAAATCCCGTCTTTTTAGGTCTATTTCTAGAGATTCTCCCTCCTGTTGTGCGAAATCAAGAGTACCCTGGGGAAAAACGACGCGAGCAATTTGACGAACGGCATCTAAAACCACAAAACCGGCCTTATACTGATGGGCAATAGTTTGAGCAATTTCGATCGCTTTTTCGGGAACCACAAAATCTAGGTCAATATAGTCTTTCTGACGGTTTAATAAAGCGTCTCGCACAGCACCACCGACTAAATAAGCATTTTCTGGCAATTCTTGCTGATTAATCGCAAAAACTTCTTTAACTAAACTATCTAGGTTTTTTTGACAAGACATCGAGAAGATAAATTTACAAAAATATAATTTTGACCGGCCCCATTTGGGGAGAGACTGAGCTAGATTAACGGAAAAGACTTATAGAGTTAAACCTATGTGTATTTGTATTAACTGCTATTTTGTTGATCGCTGTCTCACCTATCATGCCGTAGAAACACAACATCAGGAACGTCATCTCACCGAGACACCGGACTTTGAAGCGAAGAACCCTTCTATTAACGTTAACATTCGCACCAAGGAAGATTATATCGAAATGGAGTGGGATGTGGTGGGTTGTGAAAGCTTTTTACGCGAAACCGGTAAATGGTCTAGTTTGCGGCCGGGTGAACCAGTTCCCACCTAAAACACCTGAACTACCCATACATATCTACTACAAGAGCCGAAAGTTAATCCACAAATATGTCTTGGACAGCCAACGATTCGAGGAATGCGTAATTTAAGAGCGAGGTATTTATGGATAAAGAAGAAGAACTACTTGAACAATGGCGAGAATTGACCCCGGAAAAGCAACAAAAAGTTTGGCAATTTGTTCAAATACTTAAATCTGAGTCACAAACAACACCAGAAGCTAAATTTATTCCCCAAACACCATTAAGCAAAAAGTTATGGGAAATCCGACATCGGGCGATCGCAGCTGGATTGCAACTGCTCAATGAAGAGGAGATAGAACAAGAACTTGCTGCACGTCGAGGAGGGTGCAGTGAGTCATAAGAAAGCCTACATAGACTCTGGCGTACTGATTACTGCTTTCCAAGGCATCCAATCAGCCAGTATCAAAGCCTATCAAATTCTCAACGATGAAAATCGGGAGTTTGCCTCCAGTCGATTTGTTCAGTTAGAAGTATTGCCTAAAGCAACTTTTAACAAGCAACAAGAAGAAATAGAATTTTACGAAACATTTTTTCTGGCTGTTAATTACTGGGCAACTGACTTAGAAAAAATTATACAGAATGCTCATGAAATTGCTGGCACTTACGGTTTAGCGGCGATGGATGCACTTCATGTTGCTGCTGCGCTGCAAATTCAAGCTGATGAACTAATCACCACCGAAAAGCCAACCAAACCAATGCACCGAGTCAGGGAAATTCAGATTGT
>NZ_JASJFG010000303.1:0-1733 GCF_030065375.1 Microcystis sp. M49636_WE2
GGGAACCATCAGACAACAGGCAATTAAACGGGGCAGCACCAGATATTCCACGGGATCGGTTTTGAGCATATAGAGTGCGTCGATCTGCTCTGTCACCTTCATGGTACCGATTTCCGCCGCAAAAGCCGATCCTACCCGACCGGCTACCACGATCGCCATCATAATCGGACAGAGTTCCCGACCGAGAGCAAGGGCCAAAATTCCCCCCACCATACTGCCGGCGCCCAAGGCTTGGAACTCCCGGGCCACTTGGATAGTAAAGATCATCCCGATCACCGCAGCCGTGATCATGGCTATAATCAGCGAGGCGGGCCCGGCTGCCACCATTTGTTCTTGGGTGACGCGCCAATCGGGTTTGCGTGTGAATAGGAAGTAAAAAACCCTGCCGGTTAATAGTACCGCTAACCAACAGCGCCGAAACCAGGAGCTTAATTCCTTGCTAAAAATTGCCAATAAATCCTTCATGGCCCTCAAAATCGATCGGACTAGAGAAAAGTCTATCCTGTTTTGTCTTCTAACTCCCATTCCCATGCTATGGATAGTGCAGAATTTTTGTACTAGACCTCTTGCAAAAATCAAAAATCTTCCGTTAGGTGAGGAGTAAGGAGCCAGTAGTCTCGGAGTCAGGAAAATTAAGAATGAGCATTAATCAATTAAATGCTCTATTTAGTGATTTTATGCGATTTTATGCCTATTTTTCTCATTTTTGCACTCTCAAAAATTAATTATGGAAGAACTCTAGTATAGACCTCGTTTCCACACAGAAACCAGAAGAGCCGAATAGATCAATGAATTACTTTTCATTCCCAGAAAAAGCGATTGATCAGATGCTTTGATCTTGTACGCACAAAAATGTATATATTGATGATATGGTCTTCGACTGGGACAACAATAAAAACCAAAGCAATCTCATCAAACACGGTATCAGTTTCGAGGAAGCGATCGCTATATTCGCTGATCCTTCTATCCTGACCTTTGAGGATACCCGATGCAACTATGGGGAAACGAGATTTGTTTCAATAGGGCAAATAACGCTTGCCACCCAAGAAAAGAAAGCGATCATCGTAGTTATTCACACTCAAAGAAGTCAAAGCATTCTTCTCATATCAGCCAGAAAAGCCAATGAACGGGAGAGAAAACGCTATGAGCAACCCTGAATTTTCCCTTGATATGCCTCTTAAAGAGCGACAGGAGAAATTTATGCAAATGTCCGATGAGGATATTGATTATTCAGATATTCCTCCCCTAGATGATGAATTTTTCAAGAATGCTAAACTGGTCAAACCAAATCCACAAACAGAGCAAATTAGTATCAGGTTGGATTCAGAAATCCTTGAGTGGTTTAGGAATCATGCTCAAGAAAAGAGCTATCACGACCTAATTAATGATGTATTACGAACCTACGTCAAACATCAATCGCAATAGCCGATTATCTGCCGAGTAAAGAACCTCAAGAAGCGGTTATAAATGGCAATGATTACAATATCAATTGTAGTGTTTGCCTAAATTAAACCTCAAATGTCGGATTTTGCAAAAACTCCGAAACACCTTATATGCTACAATTCACAAGCTGCGGCGAGAGAAACTTCATTATTAGGTAAATAATAGTCGTCCTTTTGGTTCAGGAATGATTCGTTCTAGTTGTTTTGCAGTTTCAATCCATTCTTGAATAACAAGTTCAGCATTTTGTACAGCTTCTTGATAGGTTTCTCCATCTGCCATACATCCTGCTA
>NZ_JASJFG010000168.1:0-13957 GCF_030065375.1 Microcystis sp. M49636_WE2
AGAAGATGGCTCTAACCTTTCTAGTGTTCTTTACGCAGTTTGTCAGCAGGGAGAGACTCAAAAAAACAAGTTGCTTGACTTCATTCGTTCATTACCAGAACAGGATATTACCGATATTCGCTTTATCATTACAGACCGCAAGGATGTTATGGTGAAACTAATAGAGTCTTTTGGGAACAAAGAACATCAGATAGATGCTCCTTTGTTGTCTGATGGTACTCTGAGAGTTTTAGCGATTGCTGCAACTCTACTAAGTGTAAATTCTGGAACTTTCGTAATTATTGAAGAGATCGATAATGGTGTTCATCCCAGTCGTGCAGATAATTTAGTTAAGCAAATTCGGGAGATCGCCTTAGAAAGAAAACTGAGGGTACTGATCACCTCCCATAACCAGGCGTTATTAGATGCAGTACCCGATAGTGATATTGGAAATGTACTTTGTTGTTACCGAGAGAGTTTGGCTATATTTGAAAAACTTATTGGCATGGTCTAATTTTAACTCCCCTGATAACTTAAGAAGTAAACTTTACCATCTTTTCAGTTCTCTATCCAATGACACGATCGACTATTTGACGGGATGGTCTTGGATTTTAGAAGCTCTAGCTAGGTCTGTCAGGACTTTAGAAAAATGGTATTCGCTTGTCCCCGTCTGGGCCAGTTTCCCTAGCCATTGCCTCATAACTGATATATTTAATGAAAAACTGGGCAATCTAGGACTAGACAGCATCGTGATAAGGGGGATAAGACTTTGGACTCTGCTAACGCTCGGAAAATTCTCGGCTATTTCATCGAAGAAGCAAAAGAACACCTGGAAACTTTGGAACAGGGGATTTTAGACTTAGGCAATCTCGTCAACAACAATGAACAGATGAACGAGATGTTTCGTGCCGTCCATTCCGTCAAGGGGGGGGCGGCCATGTTAGGTTATGGCAGTATCCAAAAAACTGCTCACCGTCTTGAGGATGCTCTTAAAATACTGAAAGAAAATCCCCTAGAAGTGGATCAAAAATTAGAATCTTTGTTCCTCAAGGGTTATGATCTGCTTCAGATATTGATCGATAAGCTGCAGAGTCCCTTGGGTTTGCAAGGCGAGGAAGCTGACGCTATCGTTAAAAACGGTGAAGCGACTTTTGCCGAATTACACGCCCATCTTAACTATCTTCTGGGCCAAGTAAAATCCACCCCAGCTATTGCGGCGGCCTCTTCTATTTCTATCAGCGTCAGAGATATCCTCAAACAGATGTTACAACTGTTCAAACAGCAAGAAACCAGCGCTTCCCGTCAGCAATTACAAAAATTAATTTTACCTCTGTCTCAATTGGCTTCAGAACAGCAACAATGGCAATATTTAGTTAAAAATGCCCAATCGGCCCTAGCTAACCCCAAACATTCCTATCGTACTCTCGCCCCAGTTATTATTAAGGAATTAAAACAAGCCGGTGATTTATTAGAATGGGGTCGCGGGGAAGAAATCACCGTCAGTCAAGAATTGCAATTATTAGCCACCGCCAAATTACCACAAATCCTGATCACCCTGGAACCGGAATTAGTAGCTAGTACCCTGCTGCAAATGTTCAATCGCCAACAGGTCTCGCAACTGGTACAGTTATTACAAACGAGACGTTAACAGCTGCCCCGACGTAACTAATTGTGCGCCCACCGAGGTGGCAATAATCCTCGATGGTGAATTGGGATAGAGCCAAACCAGAAAAAGCTAAGATATGGCAAGATAAAAACTTAATGCTGATGGCTGACCAATATCAGACCTGAGGCAGCATCTCTTGAGTCACCGGTCAAGCCGGGATTTACTGAGAGTAAGCGATCTGCTAGAGTTTTAACGTTCGTTAAATTTCTCGGGCAGAGAAAACAAACAAAACCATAATGGTGTTACTGGGTGTGTGGAAGTGCTTAAAAATCTCAATTTTTCGAGGCGATACTCCTCGCTGGCCCTGCTGCTGGCTATTTTCGGATTATTTCACGGGACGGTAATGGCCGAAGAAGAACCCCCAGAGACGGTTTTTCCCCGCGTCGAGCAACTAGTACAGTCTCCTCCCGCGACGGCAGAAACTACTCCACCCGTGGCACCAGCGCCGGAAACCCCGACGGAAACCCCAACCCCCCCGGAAACTCCCACAACGGCCCCACCGGCGCCGGCAGAGGAGTCGCGGGTTTTGGTGGCTGAAGTGGTAGTACAGGGGGCCGATCGAGAATTAGAAAATCTAGTTTATAATACCATTCGCACCCGACCCGGACGCAGCACGACTCGATCGCAACTACAAGAAGATATTAACGCCGTTTTTGCCACGGGTTTTTTTGCCGATGTGCGGGCAGTTCCCCAAGATACGCCCCTGGGGGTGCGAGTCACCTTTGAGGTGCAACCTAACCCCGTTTTTCAGGGCGTACAGATTCAAATTGCCCCGGAAACCGTGGAAAAATCGATTTTACCTGCCGGGGTGGTCGAGGAAATTTTCGCCGGTCAATACGGCAAAACCCTGAATTTGCGGGAATTACAGGCGGGGGTAAAAAAAATCAATGACTGGTACAGCAAAAACGGCTATGATCTGGCCCAGGTAATCGGTGCGCCGCAAGTAACTCCCGATGGTCGGGTGATTCTGGTCATTTCCGAAGGTTTAATCGAAAAAATTCAAGTACGCTACTTTAACGTCGAACAGGAACCGGTCAAGGGTAAAACCAGAGAATTTATCATTACTAGGGAAATGCGCCTAAAAGCGGGGGATATTTTCAACCGCAATACCGCCCAACAGGATTTACAGCGTGTTTTCGGTCTCGGTTTATTCGAGGATGTGCGTCTGTCTTTTTCCCCCGGCAGCGACCCAAGGGAGGTGATCGTTAACGTCGATGTGGTGGAAGGTAATACCGGTTCCCTGGCCGCTGGGGGTGGTATTAGCTCGAATGCGGGCTTATTCGGGACTGTTAGCTATCAACAGCGCAATTTTGGCGGTAATAACCAAACTTTAGGGGCAGAATTCCAGTTAGGGGAACGGGAATTTTTATTCGATCTGAGTTTTTCCGATCCTTGGATTGCCACGGATAATTTCCGTACTTCCTACACGGTGAACGTTTTCCGGCGACAGTCGATTTCTCTGGTTTATGATGGGGAAAATTCCTCAATTAGGACGCTTAACGATAATGATAGTCCCCGTATCGTCCGGACGGGTGGCGGTATTACTTTTGTCCGTCCTTTGGCCCCCGATGTGTTTACGAAACCAAAATGGGTGCTTTCCCTAGGCTTTAACTATCAACAGGTACAGGTGCAAAATGCCAATGGTGACATCTCCCCCGTCTCTGCACCTCTCAATGGTTTTGGTAGTCAACAACTGGCTTTTAGTTCCTCTGGGATTGATGATCTACTTTCCCTAAATATTGGCGCTATTCGAGATTTTCGCGATAATCCCCTGCAGCCCACCAGTGGTTCTTTCCTGCGTCTAGGTTTAGAACAAACTATTCCAGTCGGTTCTGGCAGTATTTTAGGCACTCGTGTTCGGGGTAGTTACAGTTACTTTATCCCCGTTCGCTTTATTAATTCCTTTAATCTCTTTGAAACCGATATTTTTAAAGGTCAGCAATCCCTCGCTTTTAATGCGCAAGCAGGGACAGTATTAGGCGATTTACCCCCCTACGATGCTTTTATCGTTGGGGGTAGTAACTCTGTACGGGGTTACGCCGAGGGGGAAGTGGGTAGCGGTCGCAGTTATTTCCAAGCCACCGCCGAATATCGTTTCCCCATAGTAGCAATTATTGGGGGGGCGTTATTTGTCGATTTCGGCACTACTGTTGGTTCCCAAGGCGATGTCCCCGGCCAACCCGGGATTGTCCGGGATTTACCCGGTACCGGTCTCGGTTACGGTTTGGGTGTTCGGGTACAATCTCCCGTCGGCCAAATTCGGGTTGACTACGGTTTTAATGTCGATGGTGGTTCTCGTCTCCATTTCGGTATCGGGGAAAGATTCTAATCAGTTATCAGTTATCAGTTATCAGTTATCAGTTATCAGTTATCAGTTATCAGTTATCAGTTATCGATAAATTTAGTTTTTTTGTTGTTCACTGATCAAAGCTTTATTACTTAATAATTATGGTTTCTACTATCGCTAAACAATTTGAATTATCGGGAATTGGCCTGCATTCAGGGGAAATGACACGGGTGCGCGTCTGTGAGGCAAACCCCGGGGAAGGACGTTATTTTGTCCGCAGAGATTTAGCCAATCAACCGATTATTCCCGCTCTAGTTTCTTCGGTTTACCAAACGACTTTATCAACGGAATTGGGACAAGGAGAAGCAAAAGTTAGAACCGTTGAGCATTTATTAGCGGCCTTAACCGCTTTGGGGGTAGAGGACGCTCGCATTGAGGTGGATGGTGCGGAAATTCCCCTCCTCGATGGTTCGGCCAAAATCTGGGTGGAAGCGATCGAAAATGCTGGTTTAAATAACTCTTTTTCTCCATCAGATTTAACTATTTCTCAACCGATTTGGTTGTACGAAGGAGATGCTTTTGTGGCGGTGATTCCTTCTCCTGAATTACGTTTTACCTACGGCATCGATTTTACCTATAAACCCATCGGTAATCAATGGTATAGTTGGAGTCCTGATCAAGAAAGTTTTCGAGATGCGATCGCAAATGCCCGGACTTTCGGTTTTGCTGATCAAATTGAGTATCTGCAAAAGGCTGGTTTAATTAAAGGAGGCAGTTTAGAAAATGCTTTAGTCTGCGATCAAAATCAATGGTTAAATCCTCCTTTACGCTTTGAAAATGAACCAGCAAGGCATAAATTATTGGACTTAATTGGTGATTTGAGTTTACTGGGAACCATTCCCACCGCTCATTACATGGCTTTTAAAGCTAGTCATAAACTCCACATTCAATTAGCTAAAGCAATTCAGGGTTAATTATTTCTTGGATCAAGGGGACGAACGACAAAAATACCGATGGCTTTGTCCACTTTAGTGATATATTTTTCTAGGTCTTTAGCAATGGTAATTTGACCAGCAGGAGAGGCATGAATTAAGCCAATTTTGCCATCAGGAAAGCGATAAACTAGACCGGTATGGGTGGTATCTAAACCAGGGATATTAGTCACGACACCGATAATATCTCCAGCTTGTAGTTGTGGATAAATATCTTTAATCTTAGCGGTGGGAATATAGGTTAAGGATAAACTTTCTAATTGCCGTTCTACCTGTTGAATACAATCATAATTACTTTGAGTTTTTAACTGGGGATATAGAGGGCGATTTTTACTCATAAAGTTGAGCTTTTTGTCAAGAGTAATTCCACCTAATTTTTGAGTTATATTTTCCACATTACCTCGTTTTTGGTTGTCATTAATCCAATCGGAAAAGTAATGCAGACGACTACAATAACCGTCGAGAATACCGTGGCGATAACGCTGATTTAAAACCTGCTGACTAAAAGCAGAATACTGATAATTTTTTAAAGCAAAATTGTGACTCAAAGCGAAAACTGTTTCCACAAATAGGACACAATCAAACTCTTTTAAAGAGATAAATAATTTTTCTGTTGCCGAGCGATCGAGTAATCCTGCTTGATATTTTGCTCCTAAAAATTGAGTGGCGATATTCTGGATTATATCAGCCATGGCTAGGCGATCGAGTTGTTGATTTTGAGCGTACTGCACCAGTTTTTTATAATTAGGATCGCTGACTTCTCGAGCAAGAATAGTTTCCGATCGAGCTATACTCAAGGGAATTAAAACAGGATTAATTAATAAATAGGGTAAAGTTATCCAATTAAAAAACATTTTCGATCGATTACTGAAAATAATAGGGTTTATCACCGACTAATACAAATTAACTATCAGAGTTGTCAACTGTTAAAATCTGCTAGGTTTAGTTGGTGTTTCTCATTATATTCTACTCTATATTATAGATAAATTTATTATCAATATCCTCAAATTATTTAGGCTCTAAAGAACCTGTCATGTAAAACTATTAACAACTCATGCTTGTAAAGCCTATATACTAAAGCTTTGAGTTTTTGTTAGATTGATATTTATCAACTGTAGAGCATTGCTGGGCAGAGAGGGAGTTTGAGGAATTTTCTACAGTGTAAGTTCGGCAGAACCTTTTTTTAAAATGCCTTGTAGTTGGCCATTGACCATGTTTTTAAATTCTAAACGAGCCAATTTTTCCAAATAATTTTGATCCAGATTTTCCGCCTAATTAGGGTTTGCTGAAAAAGTTTGTTGGTGGGGTTAGGAGTCGGTCGTCAGGAGTTTCAGGCTTTGTTGCCCTCTTTTTTGTATTATTTTTGTACTAAAAAAGGATAATGCCAGGTTTTTGAAGGTCTCAATCCTATTTTCGCAGCATGAACATCGGATTTTAACAAGTCAAAAGCCTTATTTTAAAAGGGTTTTACCATTATTCAGCAAACCCTAATTAACTGCAAATTTTGATTAAGGAATAGAGTTTGAGGCTCTATTCCTTGTTTAAATCAATTACACTAACACCAGATCGCGGTTGACATTGAATCCTGTAAGGGTTATGAAGTTCTCTAGGATAGCGAATTGCTGATTATTAAAGGATAACGCTCCATTCGTACTGTTGTAAGAGAACTGACTGGTGGAAGTTGCTCCGAATCCTGCTTTATCAACACGAATTTGATCGGACAAGCTAGGCGATGCCAGCTGGACAGTGAAATCCGTAATTCGATCCACACCTTCACCTAGTTTGTAAAAAGTAAAGATATCTTTACCTGCGCCGCCCGTAAGAATATCATTGCTAGAATCAACCGTTCCATCTCCTTGAGCGGTGCCACCGGTAAGAACATCATCGCCAGAGTCTCCTATTAGTGTATCGATGCCGGAGCCACCGGTGAGAACATCGCTAAATTGACTACCTGTAAGACTATCATTACCTTCGCCACCTCGTATAGATACGTGTCGTCCGTCAACGGGTGCAGTGGGTAAGTTAGTGAAATTGATCACATCGTTGTATTTACTGCCGATGACCGATTCAATGTTTAGGCGATTAGAACTAGCACCAGTAATAGAAATTCCAGAGCTTGCGAGAGAATAACTTACTTGGTCGTATCCTTCTCCTCCATCGATAGTATCATTTACTCCACCGGCGACAATGAAATCATCTCCCGTGCCACCATAAATTGCATTAGCTCCCGTTGTGCGACCCTTAAGAATATCATCGCCATCTTGCCCATAGATACTGACAACGCCTGTAGTGCGATTACTATCAGGAACATAGATATGTTCTCCTGCTATTGTTCCGTTATAAGTTAAACCAGTGACTGTTGTGCCATTTTTAACGGTTGTGCCAATCACAGAATAGGTTGGATACACCTTGAGTAAACTTTCCATGAACTGTGTTATGCCCATGTTTTGCCCATTCATTGTGGATAAAGTATCTGGGCTGAATCCCAATCGCAAGAAAGTTGAAGCTTGATTGGTTTGATTGTTGTAGGCAACTTCTACGGTTGTTTGTCCGCCACTATTGGTGGCGATATTAAACTTATAGCTTTCATTGGTTGCCAATTTAGGTAGGGTTATGGTGTCTATCCCGGGTTGAAAATCTAGAATTTCTACGAGGGAGCGACTTTGAGTAACCTTCACTGTTCCCCATCCTTGACTTCCTTGGCCGGCAAAGAAATCACCAATTCCTCTTAAGTTATTCTGATATTCTTCAATATCTAAGGCATAGTTAACTTCGATATTGGCAAGATCATTGGCTAAGTGGAGTGTTGCGGCCGCTACATTAATAACGGCTTCGACAGCATTAGAACCATAAGGTAAAGCACCGGATAAAGCAGTGGCAGCGGCGGCGGCATAATCAATTCCTGCCCCCGTTACAGCAGCAGCAATATCTGCGGTATGGCGTTTTTCTCTTACATCCCAATCGGGTTCGACAAGCAATTCGGCAAGTTGTTTGAGTTTGCCTGCATTGAAATCAAGTCCGACAATCCCCGAAGCAGGTTGTATGGCAACATTGAAGATATCGGCTCCCCCACCACCGTAAACCTTTTGTGAGGTGGTTAAACCATCATAGGATTGGAGTTGGAAAATATCGTAGGAATTACCCCCAGAAACCGTAATATTGACGTTATTTGGTTTGTCAAGGGTAAAAAACTGAGAGCCGTTATTGCCGATGGGTTTGAACTGATTAATTTCAACAATCCCCTTCAAAGAAGTGGTACTGTTATAATCGTTCCATTTGCCCGCAGCACCGAAATTCATCCCCACATAATCTTCATTTCCCGCATTATCAGGTTGTCCTGTATTCCAGTTGGTATAAGTGGAAGTTTCACCATTGATCCACTGAAATTGTCCTTCGGTCACTTTATCGGTTAACCCAGTCCAAAATTGCTCAGAACCACCAAACTTAGAGACTAAAAAGTCTTGTTCGGCCTGGGAATTGATGGTGACAAGATTTCCGCCTAAACTAACGGCTTGAGCTTGAGCCTGTTCCCAAGTTCCCGCACCTGTTACCAGATACTTGCTGCCATTCCACTCAAAAAATTTGTTTTCAACAATCCCCTTCAAAGAAGTGGTACCGTTATAATCATTCCATTTGCCCGTAGCACCGAAATTCATCCCCACATAATCTTCATTTCCCGCATTATCAGGTTGTCCTGTATTCCAGTTGGTATAAGTGGAAGTTTCACCATTGATCCACTTAAATTGTCCTTCGGTTACTTTATCGGTTAACCCGATCCAAAATTGCTCAGAACCACCAAATTCCCCAGTTAAGAAATCTTGTTCAGATTGTGAGTTAATCGTCACCAGATTACCGCCTAAACTCTGGGCTTGAATTTGAGATTGTTCCCATGTCCCAGCCGTAATAACGCGGTAAATCGAACCGTCATACTGTTTATAACCTTGAGGTAAGGAGAGGTTATTTACCGTTCCGTATTTGTCTAGATTCTCAAAACCAAAGCCTTGGGCTGTCACACCATCTCGAACGAAAATATCCTTCGCTAATCCTTGACCATTATTTGCCCCCGTACCCCCCTGAACAGAGTTGTTCACAAAAACACTATTGAAAGAGGTTAAACCAGCACCAGTGTTAACAAAAATCGCACCGCCTAAACCGGCTCCACCGCCACCTCGACCCCCAATACCGCCATTACCTGGATTATTGCCACTAACGCTATTACCTCCATTGTTTCCATTGCTTCCATTACCTCCATTTCCGGCAAACTGGCCTCCCAAACCTCCTGCGCCTCCTGCGCGTCCTGCGCCTGTCCTTCCTCCCAGAAGATTTGAGCCGCCGCCGCCGCCGCCGCCGCCGCCGCCGCCGCCGCTACCGAATCCTCCATTGAGGCCGTTTTGACCATTCCCGCCATTACCGACAGTCCAGGCGTTTGAACCGCCTTTACCGCCTTGACCACCTTGACCACTAGCACCCCCCACACTGCCTAGAAAACCGGATGCACCGGGGTTACCCAGTCCACCACTAGCACCATTGTGGCCATTAGCGAATCGATAATTACCACCCTGGCCGCCATTTCCTGCTGTGCCATTAGCATTCCCGCCAAAGGCTCGGTTATTGGCAAAAGTCACATTATTAAGGGTGACATTCCCTGAGTTAATTAGCAGTGCGCCTCCTGCACCTAGTCCACCACCACCACCATTGAAGCCATCGCCTCCTTTGGCGTAACCATTAGCGAGGGTAAGTCTTGATAAGGTGACATTCGCCCCATTAATACTAAAGAGCTGCCGTGCATTTTGACCGCTAATAGTGGTATTGCCATCATCAACAAAGTTAATGTCATTACCGGCACCGATATTCAGGGTACTGTTGAGGTTAATTGTGCCACTAACGCCTGTTAAATCAATGGTGTCTATCCCTGGATTAATATTGGCGTAATCAATGGCAAGACGCAGAGAGCCAATCCCACCATCATTATTGTTGGTGACTTTGAGGAGATTATTGTTGAGAGGATTAATGACAACAATTGAGGAAGTAAGATCGTTGAAAGTGTCAACAAAAGACGTATCTGCGGTGAATGTACGACTTGCTCCTGTAAAGCCAGCATGTTCGTATAAAATAGCGGCAAATCCAGGAGCTACCTTTAATGAACTCAGTTGATCGTTGCCAATGGTTAACGAATTAATATCGTAACTTCCTACTTGAAGGGTTTGGAAAGTTCCAGAATAGGTACTATGTTGATAAATGGTTACACCCTGAGATGTATTCTGCTCAATTTCAACTACTTCACCCCCTAAAACAATCGTTTTACTATCATCCTCATCCTTTAAATTGGCCAGGGTTTCTGCGCTCAAAGTTTCCCCATTGACTAAACGGGAAAAAATATCTCCCTCATCCCCCGCACTATCGGTTGTATTAATTTGAGCGTCAACAAAATGCCCGATTTCCTCAATAATCACATCGGCGATAGTCTTCGCATTTCCTACATTCTCGCTTAAAAATCTTTCATTCAGATAGATTTCATTTTTCTGCTTTGTATAGGCTCCATTGGTTGCTCCTAACACTTCCTCAGAGAGAATTTTTATGGTAGGAACTGCCGTAAAATTACCTTGAGCGAAAGCCTGAAATAATTCTTGGGCAAGAATTTGATTGTAATTATTGCCAAAGGCTACTGACCCATCGCTGAGATTATCAAAAAAAGAACTTAGGGATTGTTGAGCAATAGCAATCGCCTGATTCAAGACACTAGCTTCAGAAGAAATTTGCTGATGATTATTCATTGTCTTTACCTTGGTAAAAGTTTGATAATGATGGAGAAGGAAAAAATCGTCAAAACTAAGCCATCGATAGATACCGAGCGACTGCATCCCACTTTTATCATAAGTATAAATGCTTATCTCTCTACTCGAAACCAGGGCTAAATTTTGAATAGTCCCAATTGTATTTTTGATTTACACCCTTAAGACACTCTGAAAAATCCATTCCTGAATTGTTTGATTTTACCATAATTCTATAAGGCAAAATGTCTTGTCTTTTGGGTTAAAAGTGATTGAATTAATCACTTTTGATATCAGAATAGCTTTTATTTTTGCTGATGGCAATCTATAAAATTAATACTTTTCTAATAGATTTTTTTGAGCAGAATATTAGATTTATATTAGATTTATATTAGATTTTAAAGAGTAACTTTATGGGATAGATCCCTAATTCATTAAACTAGAACAAATAAATTAATCTGGATCGATTGGGAGATTAAACCTGATCTACCTTAACTGAAATCCTCAAAACCCTTTGATATTCTGATTTGTAGCGTTTTCAGACAATGAAAAGAAAGTCTCAAAAAAGCGATAGCCTTCTTCCTTAAATAGTAGAGATGCTATAGATTTTCATCAATGCTAGATTCTGCAACTGATACTTTGCACCGCATCAGCATAATAATTGCGATCAATAAACTCTGAAAGTTTAGATAATACAACGACAACACCCCAAATCCTTGACTAGCAATCGAGGGTTAATGCTTATCAGCCTGAGAAATTTTCAATAGCCTTAAATTATATCACAGCAAGAATAATATGTCAATAGATTAAATATTAATTTTTGTAAAGAAACTCCTGAGCAGTTACTCAGAAAGCTCTTTACCATCTGTTACAAAATATGGCAAGATATTTATCGAATTGTGTCAAAACCCAGAGTAAATGCTCATCAGGGTTACATTTTCTGATACAAAACAGAAACATATATCTAAATACCTTAAACAAAGGGCGATCGTCATCTGATGACGAAAATCCCTTCATACCAGACTCAGCAATCATAAGGAGAACCATCATATATGTTCACTCACGTCAAGTCCACCATTCGTCACATAGTTCCCGACGGGTTGAATGGTCGATCGCTGGTCAAGGTGGTCTATGTCGTGCTAGAACCTCAGTACCAAAGTGCGCTGAGTAGTGCGGTCAGGGAAATCAACGCTAACAACCAGAAACTAGCGATCGAAATTAGTGGTTATTTAATCGAAGAACTGCGCGATGGGGAAAATTATCGCAATTTTCAGGAGGATATAGCCAAAGCTAATATTTTCATCGCATCTCTCATCTTTATCGAAGATTTAGCCGATAAAGTGGTGGCCGCTGTCGGTCCCCATCGGGATAAATTAGATGCGGTGATTGTCTTTCCCTCTATGCCCCAGGTAATGCGCTTAAATAAGTTAGGTTGCTTTTCCATGGCACAATTGGGACAGTCTAAGAGTGTCATCGCTAATTTTATGAAAAAGCGCAGGGAAAACTCTGGCGCTGGTTTCCAAGATGCGATGTTAAAGTTATTGCGAACTTTACCGCAAGTCCTGAAATATCTCCCTATGGAAAAAGCTCAGGACGCACGCAACTTTATGTTAAGTTTCCAGTATTGGCTGGGAGGTTCGGCAGAAAATTTAGAGAATTTCCTGTTAATGTTGGCCGATAAGTACGTCTTTGATAACAAGGATGACAGTGTAGTTTACAAGGAACCGGTAGTTTATCCAGATCTGGGTATCTGGCATCCTTTATCGATGAAAATGTGGTCGGATGTCAAGGAATACTTCGCTTGGTACAATAACCGCAGTGATATTGCTGATGACCTGAAGGACCCTTTGGCTCCCTGTGTTGGTTTAATTTTACAGAGAACTCACCTCGTTACTGGTGATGACGCTCATTATGTCGCTCTCGTGCAGGAATTTGAGTCTATGGGTGCGCGAGTCCTTCCTGTTTTTGCTGGGGGATTAGATTTTTCTAAACCGGTAGAGGAATACTTCTGGGATAAAAGCTTAAAAGGAGTGGAAGCGGTTGCTATCGTTGACACAGTAATTTCCCTGACGGGATTTGCTTTAGTGGGAGGTCCAGCGCGACAAGATCACCGGTCAGCGATAGAATCCTTAAAACGTCTCAATCGTCCCTATATGTGCGCGTTACCGCTAGTTTTCCAAACTACTCAGGAATGGGAAGAAAGCGATTTAGGGTTACACCCCATTCAAGTGGCGCTACAGATTGCTATTCCGGAATTAGACGGTGCGATCGAACCTATTATCTTATCGGGCCGGGATGGGGCCACGGGTAAAGCGATCGCTTTACAGGACCGGATAGAAGCGATCGCTCAACGGGCGCTAAAATGGGCTAACCTAAGAAAGAAACCGAAACTGAATAAAAAGGTCGCCATCACGGTCTTTAGTTTCCCCCCCGATAAAGGGAATGTGGGAACTGCAGCCTATCTAGATGTGTTCGGTTCTATCTACGAGGTGATGCAAGCGTTACAAAATAACGGTTATGACTTGCAGGACTTACCCGCATCTCCGAAAGAACTGATGGCAGCGGTAATCCATGATGCCACCGCACAATACCATAGTCCGGAGCTAAATATCGCCTATCGGATGTCTGTGCCTGAATACGAGCGTTTAACCCCCTATTCCGTCCGTTTGGAGGAAAATTGGGGACCACCACCTGGACATCTCAACAGTGATGGACAAAATCTGTTAATCTACGGCAAAGAGTTCGGTAATGTCTTTATTGGGGTTCAACCCACCTTCGGTTATGAGGGGGACCCCATGCGTCTGCTCTTTTCTCGTTCTGCTAGTCCCCACCACGGTTTTGCAGCCTACTACACCTATCTCAATCAAGTCTGGAAAGCAGATGCGGTTCTCCATTTTGGCACCCACGGTTCCCTAGAATTTATGCCGGGTAAACAGATGGGAATGTCTGGGGAATGCTACCCCGATAACCTCATCGGGATGATTCCCAATCTCTACTATTATGCCGCTAATAACCCCAGCGAAGCGACGATCGCTAAACGTCGTAGTTATGCGGAAACTATCTCCTATCTTACTCCTCCGGCAGAAAATGCTGGACTTTACAAGGGGTTAAAAGAACTAAGCGAGTTGATCGGTTCCTACCAAACCCTGAAGGATAGTGGGCGTGGGGTGCAAATTGTCAATACTATTGTCGATAAATGTTTATTGGTCAATCTCGACAAAGATATAAGTTTACCTGATGGTGACACTGCCGATCTCAGTCA
>NZ_JASJFG010000981.1:0-2364 GCF_030065375.1 Microcystis sp. M49636_WE2
ACAAGAATGGGATGAGTTACTATGGGATATTCCTAACGTTAAATCTAATCATCCAGAGAAAACTATTCATCCTTGTCAATATCCAATCGAATTAGTAGAAAGATGTGTTTTAGCCTTGACAAATGAGGGGGATTGGGTTTTTGATCCTTTTGCTGGGGTTGGAACTTCTCTGATTGCTAGTATTATGCACAATCGTCGAGTGATGGGGAGTGAAAAAGAAGCAGAATATGTGAAAATTGCCAGGGAAAGAATCGCTGCTTATTTGCAAGGAAATCTCAAAATTCGTCCTTTAGGAAAACCTATTCATCAGCCTAATGGTAAGGAAAAAGTTGCTCAAATTCCCCAAGAATGGCACAATAATATATAGGAAGTAACACTGAATCTACCCCCCAGGTAGGTGGATTCATGAATCCACCTACTATGCTTTGATAATAAATCTGGTTATTAAAAACTGATTATTTATTCCCCCTGTTGCCTGTTGCCTTTTGCCTGTCCTTATAAGTAGCCTATGCTCAACGGATTTAGTATAACCCATCCGACAATGATTGATAAGTTTTTTTGTCACCATTTTTAGAGAAAACTTTGCAGAATTGTGGCGGTTTCTTGACCAGTTTTTTCCCAACTAAAAAGCTCGGCGCGTTGACGACTGAGGGACTTTAATTTTAGGCGTAATTGTTCATCCATGGCGATTTGCTGCATTGCCTCTCTCATCTCATCGATACTATAGGGATTAATTAAAATTGCCGCATCTCCTGTGACTTCTGGGAGAGAGGAAAGATTAGAAGTAATGACAGGAGTTCCACAGGCGAGCGCTTCTAGTACAGGTAATCCGAAACCTTCCCAAAGGGAGGGATAAACTAAAGCAGTTGCTTGGTTTAAAAGTTGCGGCAATTCTTCATAGGAAACATAGTTTAAAAATTGCACTCGTTGAGAGATTGATAATGCTTCTACCTGTTGCTGTAGAGCCGGGGTAAAACGGGGGTCAAATTGACCGACAATTAATAATTGATATTCGGAATCGATTTGGGAAAAAGCAGTAATTAAACGACCGAGATTTTTATGAGGATCATAACGACCAAGATAGAGGAAATAGGGACGAGTCGCCAGATTTAGAGGACGAAAATTATCAGAATCATATCCAGAAAGAATCACGGTTATTTTGTCAAGAGGTATGTTAAAAAACTTATTAATATCGGCGGCCGTTGCTTGGGAAACAGCGATAATATGTGTGGCTTTTTTCAGGACTTGGGGTAAATAGTATTTATTATAAAAAGTTAGGGGAGAAAATTTCGGGAACCGCAGGGGAATTAAATCATGAACTGTGACAATATAGCGGCAATTTCCATAAATAGGTGCTTCGGGAATGGGGGTAAATAGCAGGGAAGACTTCAATTGTTGATAGGTTTGATAGAGTTGGGTTTCTGTCCAAATTAAGCGCTTAATATTGCCTTTGGTTCCCTGCTCTTGGGTGAGGTTTGCTGACACAGTATAGGTGTTAAAATCTGGGTAACTATTAGAAGTGATTAGGGTAGGATTTAAGTTAGCTAATTGGGGAATGAGATTTTTAGTATAGGTAGTCAATCCAGTATATTTAGTACCGAGAAAAGCGAGATTGATTAATAATTGATGGTTTTTATTCATAGATATTAGCTAGTTAAGTAGGTAGGTGTTAAAAGTTGTCAGATACCCCCCTTATCAAGGGGGGATTAAGGGGGGATCAACACCCCCCTTATCAAGGGGGGATTAAGGGGTGATCAACACCCCCCTTATCAAGGGGGGATTAAGGGGGGATCCATCTTCAATTTAATTATAACTACTTACTTATTATAAAAGAGAACGATAAGCTTTTATAGTAGCTTGTGCGGTTTTTTGCCAAGAGAATTTTGCCGCTTGTTTTTTTCCTTTAGTGATTAATTCTTGACGGAGAGAGATATCACTAATCACCTGATAGATTGCCGCAGCAATTTCTAGGGGATTATCGGGATTAATTAATATTGCCGAGTCTCCGGTGACTTCGGGTAAGGATGCAGTATTAGCAGTTACCACAGGACAACCTAAAGTCATCGCTTCTAAAACTGGTAATCCAAAACCTTCATAAAAGGAAGGATAGACAAAAACATCAGCTTTTTGATAATAATCCGCAACTAAGTCATCGGTAAGATAATCAAGATGTTGGATACTATCTCGAAAGGGAGACTGAGATATTTTCTCAAAAATTGGTTCATACTTCCATCCTTTTTTGCCAATCAGAATCAGATTATGGTCTAATTTATACCTGTCCTTGAGATAGTTAAAAGCACTGATAAGATTAATAATATTTTTTCGTGGTTCTAGGGTACTAACAAAGAGTAAATAGGGTTTAGT
>NZ_JASJFG010000147.1:0-3395 GCF_030065375.1 Microcystis sp. M49636_WE2
CCCGGCTGCTAGTCCCGCCCCAGCCTCTGGAGAGACGATTAAGGTGGGTATTCTGCACTCCCTCAGTGGCACCATGGCCATCAGTGAAACCAGCGTAGTTGATGCGGAAAAACTGGCGATCGAGGAAATCAATGCCGCCGGTGGTGTTCTTGGTAAACAGATCGAGGCAGTGGTGGAAGATGGCGCTTCCGATTGGCCAACTTTTACCGAAAAAGCCACCAAACTGATCGATCAGGACAAAGTTGTGACTGTCTTCGGTTGTTGGACTTCCGCCAGTCGTCAGGCAGTTTTACCCGTGTTTGAAGCCAAAAACCATATGCTCTGGTATCCCGTCCAGTACGAGGGTCAAGAGTGTTCTAGAAATATCTTCTACACTGGTGCTGCCCCCAACCAACAGATCGAGCCGGCAGTGACTTGGTTGCTGGAAAATAAAGGGAAAAAATTCTTCCTCGTCGGTTCCGACTACGTTTTTCCCCGCACCGCCAACACGATTATTAAAGAGCAGTTAAAGGCGAAAGGCGGCGAAACCGTGGGCGAAGACTACCTACCCCTAGGTAACACGGAAGTTACCCCGATTATCACCAAAATTAAGCAAGCTTTACCCGATGGTGGCGTTATTTTCAACACCCTCAACGGTGACAGTAACGTGGCTTTCTTTAAACAACTGCAAGCGGCCGGTTTAACTCCCGATAAATATCCGGTCATGTCGGTGAGTGTTGCTGAGGAAGAAGTTAAACAAATCGGTAAGGAATATCTCCTCGGTCAGTACGCTTGTTGGAACTATTTCCAAACCGTAGATACCCCCGCTAACAAAAAATTTGTTGAGGCTTTTCGAGCTAAATTCGGTCAGGAGCGCGTCACTAACGACCCGATGGAGGCGGCCTACATCATGGTCTATCTCTGGAAGCAAGCGGTAGAACAAGCGGCAACCGCCGATGATCTCGACAAAGTTCGCGCCGCGGCCGTGGGACAAAAATTCGATGCTCCCGAAGGACCGGTGGAAATGTTCCCCAATCATCATATCTCCAAAACCGTCCGCATTGGTCAGGTGAGAGATGATGGTCTATTTGACATCGTTTGGTCAACTCCGGGGGTAGTGGATCCGCAACCTTGGAACCAATTTGTCCCCGAAACTAAGGGCTTTGCCTGTGACTGGACGGATCCGGCCAAGGGCGGTAAATTCAAAATGGAAAAATCCTAGTTTTAGGAATTTTTCCAGACAGTAACGAGAGTGAGGTGGGCATTACTGTTCACCCCACTTTTTAAAGCTTAAAAATGCACAGGAATAACGAAAAGTGTCAGCATTATTGGAAGGATTGTTTAATGGTATTAGCATCGGTTCTGTGCTATTGCTGGCCGCTTTAGGACTAGCGATTGTCTTTGGACTGATGGGGGTGATTAATCTCGCTCACGGTGAGTTAATGATGTTAGGGGCCTACAGTACTTTTGTGGTGCAGAATATCTTTAAAGGTTTCGGTTCTCCCCTCTTTGATACTTATGTTTTATTCGCCCTACCGATCGCTTTTTTAGTGTCGGGATTGGCGGGATTATTATTAGAAAGGGGGGTGATTAGGTTCCTCTATGGCAGACCCCTAGAAACGCTGCTGGCCACTTGGGGAGTTAGCTTAATTCTGCAGCAATTTGTCAGAAGTGTCAACGGCTTATTAGTAATTAGTTTAATAGTTTTCTGTCTGTTATTTTTTGGGGCGATGACGCTGTTAAGTCGTCGCCTAGATTGGGAGAGAATTCGCAATTTAGCTATCGGTGTCACCCTGCCTTTATCCCTAGCTATCGCTGGATTATTAGGCTATCTTTTATCTTTTAATCCGGTTCTCGCTCGACCCTGGTTTAGTGCCAGAAACGTCGATGTCACGGCTCCTGCTTGGTTACGGGGAGGTTTACCTTTACCCGGGTTTCAAATGCCCTACACCCGTCTATTTATTATCATTTTGACTGCCCTTTGTTTGTTAGGAACCTATTGGTTTTTAAATAAATCTTCTTGGGGTTTACGCATTCGTGCCGTCACCCAAAATCGCCAGATGAGTGCCTGTTTAGGCATTCCGACAAATCAAGTGGATGCTTTGACTTTTGCCCTCGGTTCGGGATTAGCTGGAGTTGCCGGTTGTGCGATTAGTTTTTTGGGTTCCGTCGGTCCAAACGTGGGACAAAATTATATCGTTGATACCTTCATGGTAGTGGTGGTGGGGGGAGTGGGTAATCTCCTGGGAACTATTATCGCAGCTATGGCCATCGGTGTGGCTAATTATTTAATTGGTTCGGGAACTTTTGCCCTGATTTTTGGTTCCGTAGAAGCACTAAAACCCCTAACGGATTTCTTCACCTTTTTCTCCACCACTAGCATGGCAAAAGTGATGATTTTTGCTTTAATTATTGCTTTCTTGCAATTCAAACCTGCGGGAATTTTTCCTCCTAAAGGACGTACTGCCGAGTTATAGATTATGATTACCGAAACCATCACTAGAAACGAATCCCGACAACGGGAAAAGAAAAAGTTAATCACGGAAATCGCTGTTATTGTTGGTTTAGTGGTCATCTTTGCGGTGTTACTGCCCTTAGCTTTGTCGGCTTTCCGTTTGCGTTTATTGGGGCGATTTCTTTCCCTCGCTATTGTCGCTTTGGGGATAGATTTAATCTGGGGTTATACGGGTTTATTAAGTCTTGGTCATGGCATCTTTTTTGCCCTCGGTGGTTACGCTTTGGCCATGTACCTAAATCTTCAGTTACCACCGGGACAACTGCCCGAATTTTTTACCCTCTACGGGGTGACAGAATTACCTTTTGTTTGGCAACCTTTTTATTCCCTACCTTTGACAATTATAGCCCTAATTATCGTACCGGCGATCATGGCGGGATTATTAGGTTATTTAATCTTCCGCAATCGCATTAAAGGGGTTTATTTCTCGATTTTGACCCAAGCGGCTTTACTGGTATTTTTTAACTTTTTTAACGGCCAACAAAAGTTAATTAACGGCACTAATGGCTTAAAAACCGATACCCAAACAATTTTCGGTTTGCTGGTGGGTTCCGATGCCGTTCAAGTGGCCTTTTATTTACTCACAATTGTCTGTTTACTGGCTATTTATCTGCTCTGTCGTTGGTTAACTACCGGCAGATTTGGGCGCTTGTTAGTCGCCATTCGCGATGATGAGGTGCGTGTCCGTTTTTCCGGTTATGATCCTACTTGGTTTAAGGTGTTAGTTTTTGCCATTTCTGGGGCGATTGCTGGTGTTGCCGGCGCTCTTTATACGGTGCAAACGGGAATTATCACTCCTAACTCTATGGATGTGGCTTTTTCCATTGAAATGGTGATTTGGGTGGCTGTGGGGGGACGTGCTACCCTTGTGGGGGCAGTTGTCGGTACTTTATTAGTACGC
>NZ_JASJFG010000680.1:0-3755 GCF_030065375.1 Microcystis sp. M49636_WE2
CGATTTTGAGGTAGTCAGTTACCTAATTTTCAGGGAAAAAGTACCTGAATTTTACCCCCGATCCCTCCAATGGTCGGCACTTTTTGAGGTCAAAAAAGTCTAAAAGCCTTATCCAACAAGGTTTTTAGATTTATTCAGCAAGCCCTAAATATTCCTTTATCAGTTAAAAAAGGGAATAGCAACAGTCAGCTATTTTAGGGTTTACTAACCGCCGATTCTAACATAGTAATCGTTCCCTGATTAGCATCAAATTCTACCTCAATACCGATGGGAATAGTTTCAATAATTTCTAAATGTCCGATAGTTAATCCTAAACAAGCGGGAATTTTTAAGGGTTGGATATATTCTCTGATCACTTCTTCTAACGTCAAGGAACCATAGTCACTATCAGCACTACAATTGCTACATTGACCGAAGATAAACCCAGCTAAATTATTGAAAATTCCCGCTAATTTTAATTGATTTAACAGGCGATCAATTTCATAAACATCTTCACCAATATCTTCTAAAAATAGGATAGCTCCGGTAAAATCCGGTAGATAGGGAGAACCCGCGATCGAGGCTAAAGTGGTTAAATTACCGCCGATTAATTTACCTTTGGCTTGACCTTTAGTAATAGTTTGAATGCGATTTTTTACCTGCATTAAACGATTAGCATCGTCGGGATCGGGAAGATTTCTAAAAGTTAACTTTTCCCCAGAAAATAAAACTTGTCGAAAGCTTTCAGTTTGAGCGGTGCGCCAACTAGAAAAGCCATTGGGAGCATGGAAAGTAACTAAACCAGTTTTGGCATAAATAGCCAATAATAAAGAAGTTATATCACTAAAACCACAGATGATTTTAGGATGACGACGAATTAAATCGTAGTCGAGATAAGGTAATAAACGAGCGCTGCCCCAACCGCCGCGAATTGGTAAAATTAGGGCAATATTATCATCAGCAAAAAATTGATTTATATCCGACGCTCGCTCGCCATCTTTACCGGCTAAATAACCATAACGATCTAAAGCGTATTGACCAACTTTTGGGACTAATTTTAAAGCTTTAACTGCTTCGATAACTATATTTAAATCATCTTCTTTAAAAGTTGCCCCCGCCGGACTAATAATACCCACTCCGTCCCCTGGTTGTAGATGTGGCGGTTTAATTAGAGGAAAATTATTACTAATAACTTTTCTAGGAATTAGGGAAAAACTAACAGCAGTTAGGGCAGTAGTAGTGAGAAATTGACGGCGCTTCATCCTGATAGTTGTTAGAGAAATGGCTCTCTTGGATTTGGTGGGTAAAATGTATTCTAAGATACATTGCTCCTAGCAAGGGGGTGGAACGAACCACAAAGACACAAAGGACACAAAGATCGATCTATCATATAGTAAGTTAAACTTATCACACAGAACCTAGAAGAGCCGAGAAATTGCAAGGGAAGCAAGAATTTAGGGATTACTGCTCAGAAAAAAAGTTTTCACAATTACCCCAGATAAGAGGACAATTAATGCCCAAACCTGATATTTTTGGTTTCCTTCTAATGAGTTTAGTCGATTTTCTATTCCCTCAACTTTTCCCGTTAACACCCCTTGTCCTACCTTTAAATCCGTCACATCTTTTTGTAACGAATCGATTTTCCCTCAATCCGCATCAAGATAGTTTCTAGGGAATAAGTAACCGTTTCCTGAGATTGATTCATTTGTTCAATATCTTTTAGTTAATTGTTGCCTTAGAAAAACAATTATGCTTCCGATTTTGCCATATCGCGAATGATATCGCCGCGAGTGATAATACCGATTACTTTGTGGGTTTCTTCCTCAATTACCGGTAAACGACGCACATGACGATCGTACATTAACGAGGCCGCTTCTTTCAAAGGGCGATCGGCCGTGATACTAATAGGTTTATCGGTCATTACCTCCCCCACGGTTTGACCGAGAGCTTTATGGAGTAATTTCTCGTGACGGCTAGGATTTTGTAGATAGATGACGCTATCGAGGAGCATAATGTAAGGAGGAGCTTCTACTCCCGTTTCCTGCCACATAAGGTCAGTTTCGGAGATAACCCCAATCAGTCGCATCTTGTCATCCACCACGGGTAAACCACTAAACCGCTTTTCGGCCAAAATCTTCACTGCTTCCGACAGAGAAGTGTTAGCGGTGACGGTGATGGGATTGGGAGTCATGATATCGGCAATTGTTTTTGTCATCTTAGCTACCTGCGATAATAATGCTTTCTCTCTCCATCTTATCATTAGGGTAATCAGTCACCGCTTAATTATGACTATTCTTCAATCTTCGGGCGAGAAAATGGTATAAGATAAAAAGGAAATGGGATATTAATTTAGTTAGTTGACAAGGAAAAAGAAAAATGATCGCTCAACCTCAATACCCAGAAAGAATGACCCCGGAAGAGTATCTAGAATGGGAAGCTACACAGGAATGTCGCCATGAATATATTGATGGGGAAATTATCGCCATGACTGGGGGTAGTCTGCCTCATAATGATATTACCTTGAATTTTTATACTGCTTTAAGAATTCATCTCCGTCCGCGAGGCTGTCGGGTGAATGTATCTGATGTGAAAGTACAAGCTAATAATAGTCGTTATTTTTATCCCGATTTAGTGATTAGTTGCGATTTTAGGGATAGACAATCTCGTAATTTTATTCAACATCCACAAGTAATTATTGAAGTGCTTTCCCCTAGCACAGGAAACTATGATCGCACTAAAAAGTTACAATATTATCGTCAGATTCCTAGTTTACAAGAATACGTTTTAGTCGATCCTGAATCGATCACTGTTGAGGTTTATCGTCGCGGTGAAGATAAAATTTGGTTTTACTGCGCTTATAGTCAAGGGGAAGAAATTATTCTATCTAGTCTCGATTTTCACTGTGCGATCGAGTTAATCTATGAAGGGATAAGTTTCGATTAAAAAAAGTTTACAAAAAGGTCAAATATTCCTAGACTTAAAATAAATACGTCCCGATTTTTTCGATAAATTCTATGTTACCGCCCCTATTAGTCCTTGATCCCTTGTTAGAAAACTGGTTACGAGAAGATCTCGGTAGAGGCGATCGCACCACCCAAGCAATTTTCTTCGGTCATGCTAAAATTGGTCAAGCTACTTGGATTGCCAAGGAAGCGGGTGTTATTGCTGGTTTACCCGTAGCTGAACGAGTTTTTCAACTGCTTAACCCCACTATTCACTTTACCCCCACCGTTGCCGAAGGAGAATTCTGCCCCAAGTCTAAAGTTATTGCCGAGATAGAAGGTTCCCTCGATGCGCTGTTAATTGGGGAAAGAGTCGCTTTAAATCTTGCTATGCGCTTGAGTGGGATTGCTAGTGCCACTCGTCAGTATGTGGAGAAAATTGCCGATTTATCGACAAGATTGGTCGATACTCGCAAAACTACCCCCGGATTGCGAATTTTAGAAAAATATGCCTCCGGTATCGGTGGCGCTATTAACCATCGTTTGGGGTTAGATGATGCAATTATGATTAAAGATAATCATATTCAAGCAGCCGGCAGCATTGAGGAAGCAGTGCGTCGTGTACGGCAAAATATGCCCTATCCTCTCACAATTGAGGTAGAAACCAGTCAATTAGAAGAAGTGAATCAAGCTCTGCAGCAGCAGGTAGAGATCATTATGTTAGATAATATGGATTTAGAGATGATGCAAACTGCTGTGGAGATGATCCGCAATTTTAATAGTAAAACCAAAATAGAAGCATCGGGAAATATTACCCTCGATCGCATTCGCAAC
>NZ_JASJFG010000228.1:0-6267 GCF_030065375.1 Microcystis sp. M49636_WE2
ACGGATTTAGCGGCGAAAGTTTTCGATGTCTGTTTGACTCTCCACGCCGAACATACCATGAATGCCTCGACTTTTTCGGCCATGGTGACGGCTTCCACTTTAACCGACCCCTACGGTGTCATCGCTTCAGCAGTGGGAACTCTCGCTGGCCCCCTCCACGGTGGGGCAAACGAGGAAGTATTGTTAATGTTAGAGGAAATCGGTTCGGTGGCTAATGTTCGTCCCTATGTGGAAAAATGTATCGCCAATAAACAAAAAGTTATGGGTTTTGGACACCGGGTATATAAAGTTAAGGATCCCCGAGCGACGATTTTACAAAACCTTGCCGAACAATTATTCGCAGAATTGGGTTCCGATGAATACTACGATATCGCCCTAGAATTAGAACAAGCAGTGGTGGATATCTACGGCGAAAAAGGTATCTATCCTAATGTGGATTTCTATTCGGGATTGGTCTATCGGAAATTAGGCATCCCTAATGATTTATTTACCCCGATTTTTGCCATCTCCCGGGTGGCCGGTTGGTTGGCCCACTGGAAAGAACAATTAAATGCTAACCGCATTTTCCGTCCTACCCAAATCTACACCGGACAACACGATGTCCCCTATACACCGATCGAACAACGTTCTTAGATTTTATCTCCCATTCTTAATGGAAACACGGTTTCTCGCCTTTGTCAATCTCACCTAGGCGAGATTTTTTGTCTCATTTCCTGTTATATTGATGGGGCAAGGAAACAGTCCATCGGCTTTCAGCTTGGTCAGTTTCGGTGTATATAGCAAGACAAGGTCTTTACTTCTAAATAGTCGGACAGAAAAATATTAAAGATTATGGTGAAATTTTGGCGGGGATTAACGGTATTTTTAATTTCTTGTTTATTGCTGATTTCCCTAACTGCTTGTGGTAATCAAGTTAGACGCAATCAAGTGGTCATATCGGTATTAAGTGACCCAAAAACCTTTAATGCTGTTTTATCGGCCGAATCCCCGAATATTTTTGGTTTAACCTACGAAGGACTATTAACAGAAAATCCCATTACTGGCAAAAAAGAACCGGTATTAGCAGAATCTTGGACAATTTCCGATGATAATTTGAGCATTATTTTTACTATGAGAGAGGGTTTAAAATGGTCGGATGGTCAACCCTTAACCGTTGATGACGTGGTTTTTACCTATAAAGAATTATATCTAAATCCTGATATTCCTAACAACTACCGCGATAGTTTAAGAATAGGATTAAAAAAAGAATTTCCAGTTATCACTAAACTAGATAATCGCAGAATCGAATTTAAACTCCCCGAACCTTTTGCTCCTTTTTTAGATGCTGTCAGTTCACCGATTTTACCTAAACACGCTTTAGAAAAAACTATTCAGAAAAAAAGCCCCGATGGTAGGTTAGAATTTCTCTCCACTTGGGGGTTAGATACTCCTCCCGATAAAATTGTTTTTAATGGTGCTTATAAACTAAAAGAATATATAACGGGACAAAGGATTATTTTTGAGAATAATTCTTACTATTGGAAAAAAGATGCCCAGGGACAACAATTACCTCATATAACTTCAGTAATTTGGGCAATTGTTGAATCTCAGGATACAACTTTACTACAATTTCGTTCGGGAAGTTTAGATTCTATTGGGGTAACTCCCGAATTTTTCTCCCTCTTAAAAACTGAAGAAGAAAGAGGAAATTTCACTATTTTTAATGGGGGACCTGCCTACGGAACCCAATTTATCGGTTTTAATCTCAATCAAGGCAAACGCGACGGAAAACCCCTAGTAGAGCCAATTAAATCCAGGTGGTTTAATAACTTAAATTTCCGTCAAGCTATTGCCTACGGCATTAATCGTCAAAGAATGATTGATGATATCTATCGAGGGTTAGGACAAGAACAAAATTCTTTTCTTTCTATCCAATCTCCTTTTTACGATAAAACCCTGAAAGGTTACGATTACAATCCCGAAAAAGCCAAAGAATTATTATTAGAGGCGGGATTTAAGTATAATAGTGATAATCTGCTAGTCGATGCTGATAATAATCCCGTTAGATTTAACCTAATTACTAACGCGGGTAACAAAATCCGGGAAGCAATTGGCGCACAAATTAAAAATGATTTAGCCGCAATAGGAATTCAAGTGGATTTTCAAGCGATCGCTTTTAGCAATTTAGTTGATAAACTAAGTAATAGTCTAGATTGGGAAGCACATATTTTAGGTTTTACCGGCGATAATGAACCCCACGCCCCCAATATTTGGTATGTAGATGGAAATCTCCACGCTTTTAACCAACAACCTCAACCCGGCAGCCCTCCGATTCAAGGCTGGCAAGCGGCGGATTGGGAGAAAAAAATCGCCGATTTATACGTCAAAGGTTCCCAAGAATTAGACTTTGAGAAGCGCAAAGTTATCTATAATGAAATTCAAAAACTTCAACAGGAATACGTCCCGTTTATTTATCTAGTTAATCCCCTCGCTTTGGGGGCTGTGCGTAACTGCTTTGAAGGAATACAATTCTCCGCCTTGGGTGGAGCATTCTGGAATCTAGAAGAATTAAAGAAAACCTGTGGAGGTGTTTAATGACTCATTTTGGTTTCCTCTGTCCTACAACTTCTGGACATATTTATTCTCTCCTACCTTTAGGAAAAGAATTACAAAAACGCGGTCATAAAGTTACCTGTTTTCTAACTCTTGATGGTGAAGAAATGGTGCAAGCAGCTGGCTTAGATTTTCAGGCAATTGCACCCGACAAATATCCGAAAGGCACATCAGCCAAAAATTTAGCCGAAATTGGTCAATTACGGGGAACAGCCGCCGTCCGACGCACGGTAGAATTAGTAACTGATTCTACAGCGACCCTCTTTGAAACTATCCCCCAAGAGATGCGTCGCTTGGGAATTGATGCCCTAATTGTCGATCAAGTCTCCGCCTCAGGGGGTACAATCGCAGAAAAATTGGCTATTCCCTTTATCAGTTTTTGTTCGGCATTGGTTTTAAATCGCGATCCGCTTATTCCGCCCTTTATGACCAGTTGGGACTATAATCCCTCATTTATCGGGGTTATTCGCAATAAACTTGGCTATAAACTCCTTGACTCTCTGACTCGTCCCCTGAATGAGTTAATCAACCGGCAACGTCAAGAATGGGGGTTAATTCCCTATCAAAACATCAATCAACGCTATTCACCCATCGCCCAAATTAGCCAACAACCTGCCGAATTCGAGTTTCCTCGGTCAAATTTACCCGCTCACTTTCACTTTACGGGTCCCTTTCACGATTCCTCCACCAGAAAAACGATTCCCTTTCCCTACGAAAAATTAACCGGACAACCCTTGATTTATGCTTCCCTCGGTACAATTCAAACTCGCCTACAATCGACCTTTAATGCGATCGCCGAAGCCTGTGCCGATTTGCCGGTACAATTAGTTTTATCCTTGGGCAATACCGACTCTAACATTCAAATAACCACCAAAAACGCCCTAGTTGTTCCCTACGCTCCCCAATTAGAGCTTTTAACCAGAGCCTCTCTTACTATCACCCCCGCAGGCTTAAATACTACCCTAGAATCCCTAGCGCAAGCTGTACCGATGGTGGCCATTCCCATCGCTAACGACCAACCGGGGGTATCTGCTCGGATAAAATGGTCGGGTACAGGGGAAGTGATTCCGATTTCCCGTCTAGAAGCTCCCCGTTTACGAAAGGCGATTGAAAAGGTCTTATCCTTCCCCAGTTACCGAGAAAATGCCCTGAGAATGCAAAAAGCACTACAGAAGACTGGAGGAGTGAAAATGGCCGCCGATATCGTCGAAAAAGCCATTTCTACTGGCCAACCCGTCCTATCGGTATAATAACCAGGGTCTGCTAAAAAAGTTTTTCCTGCGGACAGGGTGTCGGGTGTCGGGTTTTAAAAACGTTATCGAAAACAATTGACAAAAATCGCCCTTTATAACCCGTCCATGGCCTAACACAAACCGAAGAACCATAAAGATTAGATTGAACATTTCTGGGATTTCTGTCTAACAGCAATGGTCAGCGGTGATGAATGAACTAGAACATCGCCGCTTCATCGTGTTAGCTGGCTTGTGCTTAGAGTGTAAGTTTGCGGAGAAATCATGCGTATAGTAACTGATTATTAATACTATCAACAGTCAACGTGTTGACTAAAACACCAACCCGTTGCACGACCTCGTAGGCAGTTTTCTGAGGGACAACAATAATTCCACAATGTTCTCTGCCTTCCTCTATGAATTGAAGATGCAATCGTTCAAAATCAACTCGGTTGTGGGTGACAAGACATCTACCTAAAGAAGCTGCAAATTCTAATTGTTCGCTGTCAGTTTTGCCCAAAGTTGACTGCTCAGGAACAGTGGTGACATCTAAACCACGAGAACGCAGAAGTGTTGCAACTAACGCCGACACATCTTCGTCCATGTAAAGCGAAGCAAATATGCTCATAGCTTACCCAAAGCTGCCTTTACAGAAGGATGCACCAACTCATCGGGGACTTGGTTACGTTCAATGTACTCGTTAATTTCTGCTTGATGATCCAAATAAAAACTCAAGGCATCGAACACTTGTGCTAAGGTCAAATGAGGTAAATGAGTTGGAATTTCCTCTGGCATCACACCTAATCGCCACAGACCTACGATTGCGCGAATAGATGTGCGAGTGCCTTCAATAATTGGCTCTCCACCTAAAATCTCATTGTTTCTGGTTACATAACGTGAAAGAGTGATAATCGTCATGGAATTAGGTCTCTTAGGGAAATCGCTAATTCTATTTTAGTCAGGGACAGACATGACTTGATCATGGCATCTAGTCGCTAGAGGCATCGTCGGCTAGATGTTTTTTCGGCAACTTAACCTAAGACTGGCTCTAATAGTTTGACTAGAGAAAAAAGAGGTGCGTTACATTTCATTAACTACCAGAGCGGCGTACTGCTACGCAGTGCCTTCGGCATCGCACTGACACAAACCGAAGAACCATAAAGATTAGATTGAACATTTCTGGGATTTCTGTCCAACGGCAAAGTTAGCCTGCTTTTGGGGCAGGGATTAGCGCAAAGGTGGTGTTATACTCAGACAAAGTGCAGAAAGTCAAAATCCGTAACTTTCTTGAATCCATGCTGACAACTACTCAATTTGCGCCCCTGCTAAAGCAATTGTCTTACTCCGATAAGCTCTTATTACTTAACTTTCTTGTAGCCGAGTTGCTCAAGGATTCTGGTATTGTACCGATGTCTATTGAAGATGATCTCCCTAGACAAGGTTTACATGACTCTTTTGAGGCTGCCGCCATTCTTGCTCAAGCATTAAAAGAGAAACAAGAATTGACTCATGGCTAATAAGGTAAGATTTGCTTTCACTGAGGTAGATCCTAGTCTTGGTGCATTAAGTGCGCTTCCTTATTTACCATTGACATTAACTTATCAAAGTCAATCCTTGAATGTTTCGGGTCTCTTGGATACTGGCTCTAGTGTTAATGTGTTGCCCTATGAAATGGGTTTAGCTTTAGGTGCAGTCTGGGAAAACCAAAGGCTATCTCTGCCATTAGGAGGTAATTTAGCTAGATTTGAAGCTCGTGCATTGGTTGTTAAAGCTACTGTTGAGCAATTCCCCGCCGTAGATTTAGCCTTTGCTTGGACACAAGATAAATATGCGCCGCTAATACTAGGACAGATGAACTTCTTTCTTGCCTTTGATGTCTGTTTTTACAGATACGACTTAGCATTCGAGATTAGTCAAAAATAGTTTGACTGGAGAAAAAAGAGGTGTGTTAGATTTCATTAACAACCAGAGCGGCGATCGCAGTTTCACCTCAAGCGATCGCCCTATGAAAAGAGATTAATTTGTCTAAAGATTTGCTAAACTGAGGACAATAATCGCTTATTTTCAAGGTGTTAACTAAATGTGGTGGCAAAGTTCTCGGTTAGACCGTATTGAAGCCAGTCTAGAGGCAAGTCAGCAGCGAATAGAGCGAATAGAAAGCAATATTGACAGATTAGCAGCAATCAGTGAGGCAACGAATCGGCGTATTGATCGGTTTGTGGAAGCTACTGCTCAACAAATGGAGGAATCTAAGGCTCGTATTGACCAACTGCAACAAGGGATGGAACAGCTTCAGCGTGCAGTTGGCTATTTTTTAAGTCAGGACGGTAACTAACGATCGCCTTTTCAAAAATCAAAAAACCCCGTTAGCTTACAATCACTTGCTTCAATGAATGAGCATGGTACTACGGCTAGAGAAAAAAGAGGTGCGTTACATTTCATTAAC
>NZ_JASJFG010000613.1:0-6139 GCF_030065375.1 Microcystis sp. M49636_WE2
TAACTGCGGCTAAGTCTGTTAAGTTAATTTTAATTAAATTCGGGTCATTACTATTGACATTGTGATTAAAGTATGTACCAAAACTTGCCCAGTATGAGCGAGTTTTTTGGTAAATATGCCAACCTAAAAACCCACTAACTCCAGTGATTAACAGCGTTTTCATAGTTTAGAGATTAAATCCTTTTTCGTAGGCTAAAAACTGTACTTGTGGTTCCAAAGGTTCACTAACTAAACCAATTCCTGCAAATCCCCATCGCTGCATCAGTCCCTTTAATTGTGTTCCTGAGAGAGTTTCCACAGAAAAATTATTGGCTAAATCCTGAGCATGGGTATTGATATAACTTAAAGCATCGTAGGATTCTTTAAACAGAAGCAGATAACTAGCCGGAGTTTCGCTTTCACCTTTTCTCAGACGCGCCACTAGGTATTGTCCGTCTTGTTTTGACCTGAGTAAATAATGTGTAGTTGCTAACATAGTTTATTAAGTGAAAAGTGAAAAGGAAAAAAGGGGTTGGGTGGGGGTACATCCCATTTTTGTAAATCTACTGAGTTGGGATTTTTAAAGGGAAACTATCTTCTAAAATTGGTCATTACTTCCGATTTTACCACTCAATCCAAGCCTTTGGGGGGTTCTACCCCCCAAACCCCCCGTTGGGGGCGTGGCGCCGCCCCCAAACCCCCCGCGCATTAGTTTTTCGGTGGGATGCTTACACGCAGCTGCTGATACATCTGTAATAATTTAAGGGTCACTGATAATTGCTTATTGTCCCTATTTCTGCAAATGTGAGATGCACCCGTTGGGTAGTGGGAAATTTAGCTGAAATTTCCCTATCACCCTACTTTAAATCCTCCAATTTAATCCTAGGATCTACAGCTTTGAGAAGTAAATCAGCCAGAAGATTACCGATAATCAACATAGTAGCACCCATCATTAAACTGCCCATAACTAAATATAAATCTTTAGCCGTCACAGCTTGTAGAATTAAACGACCTAATCCGGGCCAGTTAAAGAAAAATTCGGCGATAAATGCCCCACTTAGCAAACTGGAAAATTCAAAGCCCAAAAGAGTTATCAGGGGATTAATAGCATTGCGTAAAGCGTGGACATAGATAACTTTATTTTCTGGTAAACCTTTCGCCCTGGCAGTTTGAATATAATCCTGTCGCAGAACATCTAATAATTGTCCCCGCATCAATCTTTGTAATCCGGCAAAACTGGTAACTGTCAGGGCAATAGTTGGTAAAATCATGTGCCAAGCGATATCTAAAACTTTACCGATAGGGGAATATTCCGAATAGTTAATACTGGTCATATCACCCACCGGTAAAAGCGGCGAGACATTTTGGGCGAGAATTAGCAGTAAAAGGGCAGTGATAAAACTGGGGAAACCTTGACCAAGATAACTGATAACTCGAAAAAATTTATCGATAAATTGGTTTTGTTTGACGGCGCTGAGAATGCCCAAGGGAATCGCAATCGCCCAGGTTAAAATGATGGAAGTCAAAGACATTAATAACGTCGCTGGAATTCTCTCTAATAGTAGGGAAGACACGGGACGAAAATAGGTAAAACTCAGACCAAAATTAAACTGAGTTACCACTTGCCACAACCATTTAAAATACTGGACAATCGCCGGGTCTTTTAAACCAAAAAGGGCAATATATTGTTCTTTAGTTTCCTGACTAATCTTGGGATTAAGGTCAAGCAAAGCCAGAAAACCGCCGGGGGTTAATTGGATAATAGCGAAACTCAAAGCCGAGGCCAACAACAGAGTTAATAAACCCTGGAGAACACGCTTGACAATATATAAAAAAGTTTCGCTAGTTAGGAGAGATTGTAACCCATTAGCACTCGATCGAGCGTTTGCAGCCTTATAATTATCATCAGTCGCCGTCATAGAAAAAAACCTAATAATCGATGAGGGTAATAATCGGTAAATCGGGTAATTTTTCCCGACCACCGAGGTCGATTAACTCGATGATAAAAGCAAATCCTAACACCTCACAACCAATTTTTTCTAATAAATCGGCCGTCGCTTTCGCCGTCCCTCCCGTCGCGATTAAATCATCGACAATTAAGACTTTGTGATGGGATGCCACCGCGTCCTGATGAATTTCCAGGCTATCGCTTCCGTATTCCAAATCATACTCGATACTATGAACGGCGGCGGGTAATTTGCCCGGTTTCCGGACAGGAATAAATCCCGCTTCTAATTGGTATGCTAAAGGAACACCAAAGAGAAAACCCCTGGATTCCATACCGACAATGTAATCGGGGGATAAACCGTAATCGCGACACTTTGCCGTTAGGGTATCGATCGTGTAACGTAATCCTTGGGGATGATTGAGTAGGGTAGTAATATCGCGGAAGACAATACCCGGTTTGGGAAAGTCGGGAATATCGCGAATCAGTGATTTCAGATCCATTCGGTTTCCGTGTCTCGTAAAATGGGGGACAGCTATCTATACAATACAATTTACAATACCCTGACTCGATCGCCCTTGTGTTTTAGTTCTCCTATATCATGACCCCTACTAGCCTAACGCCCGAATCTACAACATCAGCCCCAGAAAAACCGTTTATTTTAAGCGTTTTACCCGATTTTCCGATTGCCAGTCAGCAATGCGCCCTACATCTCCAACAGCATATCGATTTAATGCTGTTAGCGTTGGAATCCTTAGAAGTAGGTGCCGGGGAGGCCCTGTTAGCCCTCTGTAAAGAACTAGGACTCGATAAAATTATCAAAAACCGGATTATTTTCTGGCGCTTACGCTGTACTAATCCGTGGCGAATTTCCTACACCCTCGACCGTCTCACCCTTGACCAAGCAAAAGCTTTAGTTATCATTGCCAGTTATCGGGCCAAACCTCTAGCTATATCCATCCGACAATTACTGTTAGCGCGGCAACAGATGGAGTCAAAAGGTTTACCCGTGGATAATAATTTTCTTTTATCAGAATACCTAGAAAGATTTCGCTCCAATTTTCGCAGTCGCATGAACCCCCGTCGGGCCAAAGTATCGGTTTATCTAGCCGATGAAAATGCTTTAAATGAACTGGCTTTATCCCTCCTCGATCAGTTATTATTTTGTACTGGTACCACGGGAATGCAGCGGTTTTGGATTAGTTTATTTGATGGGGAGATCGTGTAAAAATGAGAAGACAGTATAGCTTGCCCAATTGTACCCTGATTCTCGATGGTTTCGGCGATGATTTCGCCCCAGCTAATCCCGGTGATAGCCGACCTTTACTCTCAATTTTGACTAACGTAGAATGTCGGTTAATCGGGGCCAATAAAATCCTGCAAGGTGGTCGGGTTTTCTTGGAAAATTTGGTCCAAGCGGTCAGTCAGTATGCCCAAGAATTTTTAAGTGGTGTTCGTCATCCCCAAGACCCCGTCCATGAACCAGATCATGTGTACCTAGAAAAGATTGACCAGAATCTCCATCGTCTGGTCTGGTATCCATCAACGGACTTGAATATCCCGGAAAGTCCAGTCAAGATAGAAATCAGTACCGTGCAGTTATTCGATTTAATAGAAGCGATTGACCAATTTTTTGCCGATACTCGCACTTTACCTGACCTAACCCTAAAATTACAGCCAGTTTCCCGTCGCTACCATAAGGTGAATGAATCGGTGGCCAGTCGAACAGTGCCTTTTTTGGCAGGATTAGGCAGTCTTGTCGCTTGCGCCCTACTTTTCTATCTGTTACCCGTCCCCCAAGTCCGTAAACCCGAAAATCCACCCATTCCCGCCGCTTCTCCCAGTCCCACCGTCCCCACTAATCCCGTCCCCCCTCCTAGATAAAATTAGTCCCCTAAGCTACATCTATAAATGGAGTGATGGGAATGTGCTTATAAACTTCGGCATTCTTTGCCTGAGCTTGACGGAGATCGTAGTCTGTTTGAAGATTCAGCCAAAACTGAGGACTGTTACCAAAATATCGTGACAGACGCAAAGCTGTGTCCGCAGTGATACTACGCTTACCCGCTAAAATCTCACCGATACGAGTTTGAGCTACGCTTAAATCTTTGCTCAGTCTGTAGGGGGTAATATTGAGCGGTTCCAGAAAATCTAACTTGAGGATTTCACCGGGATGGATATTTGGCAAACGGTGGAACTGAGCTTTTACATTGAGCCTGTCGAAATGTGTCGAAGTGTTGCTGTTCATTGCATTTAGCTAATTTTAGTGGTAGTCCACTATCTCTACCTGATCAGCATTGCCTTCATCAGTCCAAATGAAGCAAATTCTCCATTGGTCATTAATACGGATGCTGTACTGGCCCTGACGATCGCCCTGCAACTTCTCCAACCGATTACCCGGTGGGACACGCAGATCATTAATCGATAACGCCGCTGCAAGGATTAGCAGTTTTCGTAGAGCGACCGATTGAATATCAGGGGGATAGTGACGAGACTGAAACCCCTCGAAAATGAGCTTAGTCTCTTCGGACTTGAAATTTATGATCATATGATAACTGTCACTTTGATAACTGATTATAGCGGTAAGCGCTTGAGTGAGATACAGACCAAGCTTTGCCTAGCATGGTTTATAGCTCGTGACACTGTACCTCATACGACTGCACACCGCTATAACTGATGATCAAATTCTAACGCCTAACGATACTATTGTCAAGCAGAAGTAAGCTTTCGCCCCACACCCCACACCCTTCTCCCCTGCTCTGTATCAGTTTTTAGAGAAAGTACCCAAAAAAAAACCTGATCTTTTTTGCACAAGTTAGAAAAATTGTGTTATGCTGGTAATTCTGTGAAGGTTTTTCGATAGGGAGTATTGAAAAAAAAATGACCAAACTGGGAACCCATTTGATTGTCGATGCTTGGCAAGTACCTGCTGACCTCCTCAACGATCCCGAGCGCATTCGTCGCGCTATCCTCGATGGAATTACGGCAGGAGAAGCAACGCTGATCGATTTGTGTGTCCACCAGTTCAGTCCCCACGGAGTTACCGCGACGGCGACTTTAGCTGAATCTCATATCGCGATCCACACCTGGCCTGAACACGGCTATTTCGCCGCCGATTTATTCTTCTGTGGTGCGGGTAAACCCGTGGTTGCCATGGAAATTTTGACCAAATCCCTGCAAGCAGGTGAGATTAAAGTCCGGGAACTAACCAGAGGATTCCCCAGTTCTGGGGCAGTTTATGAAAGCAAAAAGGAAGAACCCCTGAAGTCTTCCCTAGTTATGGCCTAATTTCTAGCGCCGGCCTCGATAATAAGTTAGCAGCACTGGTGATCGCCTAAACTGAAATCGTGATCAGGATAACCCTTGTTTTTATCCTTGCCATCTTTCCCTCTCTCGTTAGTCTCTGGTTAATTAACCGATCCCAACAGAGATTAAGCAACCGTTTGAGAGGGATTCGCTATCGTCACGAATACAGCCCGGTGATGGCCAGTGATTTTTTGTCAATTCCTCTAGAGACAGAAAATAAACCGGCCTTGATCGGTGATCTTAGTTGTCGTTTTAATGCCTATTCCCCCCATTTGCGTTGTGCGGTTAATCCCACCGGTCCCTGTGAAGGTTGTCGGCAGTACGAAGCTAAAACTGGCACAGTGTAAGCGGCTTGAGCTTCCAAACAGTTCCCTATTTGCTATCCTTAAAAATTATCGCTATCGCAATTGAGGAGTGTGGGAATAATGGCGTTCAAACGAAATTTGACCCTCTTAATCATCGGATTAGGATTAACTTGTTTACCCCTATATCCGGCCCAAGCTAACCAAATCAGCACCGTCACCCCGAATACGGCAGCCAATCAAACTCTTGCTACCCATCTGGTCCTGAAACTGAAAGAGAGAAAAGTTTACGTTTATCAAGATAGTAAAGTTTTAGCACAATTTACCGTCGCCGTCGGCAAAAAAGGCTGGGAAACCCCCACAGGTAAATTTGAGGTGCGGGAATTAGTTCGCAATCCCGTCTGGAAAAGTCCCTGGACGGGAAAAGTCAGCGCTCCCGGTCCCAATAGTCCCCTAGGGGAAAGATGGATCGGTTTTTGGAGTGACGGCAAAAATTCCATCGGTTTTCATGGCACCCCCGCGGAAAATTCCCTCGGTAGCGCCGCTTCCCATGGTTGTGTGCGGATGCGGAATCGGGATGTGAAAGTGTTGTTTGATTTAGTCCGCA
>NZ_JASJFG010000526.1:0-6229 GCF_030065375.1 Microcystis sp. M49636_WE2
CTCTGGTAATGAACTTTTGATTATGAAATGATCCAAAGACGTTAATTTAAAAGATTGAGTTCAGGGGAGTTTGTTGGGTTGGTCTTGTGTTAAAATTGGGTTAGGGCTAGTCTGAATCATTTATCCTGTATCATTTAACGGCGGAAAAAACTATGGTAAAAACCTTTAAAGCAATTTTGAAAAATAATACCCTTCAATGGCTTGATGAAACCCCTGAAATCAACTCCGAATATCCTGTTAATGTTTATATTACCTTACTAGAAGAAAATATTATTGGTGAAAATCGATCTAACGGTCAAAAAATGGCCAATGCTTTGAAAAAAATTGCTAATAATAATACTTTTACTGATGTTGATACCCAACAGTGGCAACAACAAAATCGGTGCGATCGCTCTCTTCCTGATCGGGATTAAATCATGTTATTAGATAGTAATATTATTATCTATGCCGCTCAATTGGAAAATGAGTTTCTCCGGGAGTTTATTGCAGAAAATTCTCCTTATGTATCTGCTTTATCCTATCTGGAAGTTTTAGGCTACCATCGGTTAACTCATCAGGATAAAGTCTATTTTGAAGAATTTTTTAATGCTTCTCAAATTTTACCCATCTCTCAACCTGTAATTAACCAAGCAGTAACTTTAAAACAAATCAGAAAGATGTCCTTAGGAGATGCCATTATTGCGGGAACAGCTTTCGTTTATAATTTAACAATTGTAACTCGCAATATTGATGATTTTAATTGGATCAGTAAATTAAATCTATTTAAGTGGAATAGGAAGATGAAATTTATCGGTAAACTAATAAATTATCATCACCTAAACCACTTTCTAGCCTAATTAATAGGGCCATTTCCAGTTAGTAATCTCGTCCTTATCGATACCATTGGTAAAAGCATAATCGAGATTATCGATAATAGCATTTTTCATCCGTTCTTTCACATGACCGGCAGCAGAACCTAATTTTGGCACGCGATCGATGACATCGATTACTAAATGAAAACGATCAACTTGGTTACGAATCGCTAATTCTAGGGGAGTATTAATATTCCCTTCTTCTTTGTAACCGCGCACATGAATACGTTCCTGATTACTGCGACGGTAGGTAAGTTTATGAATCAGCCAAGGATAACCGTGGAAATTAAAAATAATTGGCTTATCAGGGGTAAATAAACTATCAAAATCCCGTTCCGATAAACCGTGAGGGTGTTCACTTTCCGACTGTAATTTAAACAGATCAACCACATTGATAAAGCGAACTTTTAAGTAAGGGAATTCCTCCCGCAGAATTGCCGTTGCTGCTAAAGATTCTTTAGTGATAATATCCCCACAGCAAGCCATAATTACATCTGGTTCATCGGGATTAGTTCCATCATCATCGTTACTTGCCCAATCCCAAATGCCGATACCTTTGGTGCAGTGTTTAATTGCTTCTTCAATGGTCAAGTATTGCAGGTGTTTCTGTTTATCAGCAACGATAATATTAGTGTAATCCTTGCTCTTGAGACAGTGATTAGCCACACTTAATAAACAATTCCCATCGGGGGGAAGATAAACCCGCACCACGTCGGCACTTTTATTGGTTACTAAATCGATAAAACCGGGGTCTTGGTGACTAAAACCATTGTGATCCTGCCGCCAAACCACCGAGGATAATAACAGATTCCAAGAGGAAACAGAAGCACGCCAAGGCACATGATTTTTGCAGATATCGAGCCATTTAGCGTGTTGGTTGAACATGGAATCAATAACGTGGGCAAAAGCCTCGTAGGAGTGAAATAAACCGTGACGACCGGATAATAAATAACCCTCTAACCAACCGACTAAAGTATGTTCACTCAGCATCTCCATCACACGACCATCGGGAGATAATTGGCTACCATCTAAATCCTCTGGATAGGTATCAGCTAACCAAGCTTTTTTAGTCACTTCATAGAGAGCCGCTAAACGATTAGAAGCAGTTTCATCGGGACCAAAAACGCGAAAATTAGTCATATTATTTCGCATTACATCCCGCAAAAATACCCCCATCACTCCCGTGTTTTCTGCTTCCACTTGGCCCGGGTGGGTGACATCTACGGCATACTGACGAAAATCGGGCATTTTTAGGTCTTTCCGCAGCAATCCGCCGTTAGCGTGCGGATTAGCACTCATGCGACGATGACCCCTAGGAGCGAGTTCTTTAAATTCTGGCTTAAATTTACCCGTGGTATAGTCAAATAATTCCTCCGGGTTATAGCTTTTCATCCACTCCTCTAATTTTCTCAAGTGGTCGGGGTTTTCCTGCATGGCACCCATGGGGACTTGGTGAGCGCGCCAGAATCCTTCTACTTTATGACCATCAACGTTTTTCGGACCCGTCCAACCCTTGGGAGACCGGAGGATAATCATCGGCCAGGGGTAACGTTTAGCAATACCCGTGCTGCGAGCTTCCTGTTGATAGGAGCGAATCTGATTGATACAGTGTTCTAGGGTAGCGGCCATTTTTTGATGGCAGTGCATGAGGTCTTCATCTTCCTTACATTCGACGATGTAGGGAGTGTAACCGTAACCAACAAAGAGACTTTCTAACTCGTGCGTCGAAATACGGGAGAGAATGGTGGGATTAGCGATTTTATAACCGTTTAAGTTTAAAATTGGCAGTACCGCACCATCGCGAATCGGGTTAAGGAATTTATTCGAGTGCCATGCGGTAGCAAGGGGACCGGTTTCAGCTTCCCCATCACCCACCACCACGGCCGTAATTAGGTCGGGATTGTCAAAAACAGAACCGTAGGCATGGGAAACACTATAACCCAGTTCGCCGCCCTCATGGATAGAACCGGGGGTTTCGGGGGTGACGTGACTACCGATGTGACCGGGAAAAGAAAATTGTTTAAAGAATTTTTGTAATCCTTCCTCGTCTTCACTTTTATCGGGGTAAATTTCCGAATAGGTTCCTTCTAGATAAACCGGACCGAGTACCCCCGGCGCCCCATGGCCAGGACCTGCCATAAAAATCACATCGAGGTCGTATTTTTTGATTAAACGGTTGAGGTGAACGTAGGTAAAACTTAAGGCTGGACTTGCTCCCCAGTGACCGAGCAAACGATACTTAACGTGTTCGGGTTTAAGATGTTCTTTGAGCAGGGGATTATCGCGCAGATAAATCATACCTACAGCTAAATAGTTACAAGCGCGCCAATAGGCATGGGTTTTATAGAGTTCGTCTTGAGAAAGGGGATTTTGTTCTGTTAAGGGTCTTTCTGGTGTGAATACCATGAATATTTCTCCAATATCTATGAAGGATGAGATTAAGAGAGTTGATAGACAATTTCTCCATCGAGAGGGTTAACCCTCGGTCAGTTTTAAAACTGTAATCAAGAGTGTAACCTTTTGGGGCGCAAAAAACTATTAAAATAAACTATATTTTGCCAATCCGGCTAGGGGAATTTATGTCAGTCGGGCGGGGTTTTTAAATGGCTTTTAAAGGCATATTAATATGTTCTTAACTTAGGTATCAATCATTCTCAGAAAGCTTTTAATGATTTTTTAATGTCAACTTTTCCCAAAAGGCTATATAATCAGACTCTCGTTGGTCGGCCAAGGCCTAATCAGGTTTTCTCGATGCCGGTGGCGAGGACGACTAGGGTAGCAAATTGATGATTTTTTATCTTGGAAGCACTGAAACTTAAAATCTTTCTATACTTCATCTAGCGATCAATAAAAGCTGATTAGCATATATAGTGATTCTCTACAGGCTAATCAATTCTCGGATTGTTTTTTCTTGATCGTGCCTAAGCTTATCGCAGCTGCAAAGGAGTTTTTTTCATGACAAAAGTAAGAGTCGCCATCAACGGATTCGGTCGTATCGGTCGCCTCGTTTTTAGGGCGGGTATCCAAAATCCTGATTTCGAGTTTGTTGGTATAAATGATCTGGTTCCCTCCGATAATATTGCCTATCTGCTCAAATACGACTCCACCCACGGACGTTTTCAGGGTACGGTAGAAGCAAAAGAAGATGGCATCGTCGTGGATGGTAAGTTTATCCCCTGTTACTCGATTAAAGACCCTGCTCAACTGCCCTGGGGTGCAACTGGGGCCGATTATGTGGTCGAGTCCACCGGTTTATTTACCACCGCGGAAGGGGCAGGAAAACACCTAGAAGCCGGGGCCAAACGGGTGGTTATCTCCGCACCCACCAAAGATCCCGACAAAATTCGTACCATTGTACTAGGCGTTAACGATAATGAGTACGATCCCGCTAAGGATCTGATCGTCTCTAACGCTAGTTGTACCACCAATTGTTTAGCCCCGATCACCAAAGTTATTAACGATAACTTCGGACTAGCGGAAGGATTAATGACCACGGTACACTCGATGACCGCCACTCAACCCACCGTGGATGGTCCATCGAAAAAAGATTGGCGCGGTGGTCGCGGCGCCGGTCAAAATATTATCCCCTCCTCCACGGGAGCAGCCAAAGCAGTAACCCTAGTTATTCCTTCCCTAAAAGGCAAATTAACCGGTATGGCCTTCCGTGTGCCAACTCCCAACGTTTCGGCGGTGGATTTAACCTTTAAAACCGAAAAAGCCACCAGTTACGAGGAAATCTGCGCCGCTATGAAAGCCGCCAGCGAAGGTCCGATGAAAGGTATCCTCGGTTATACCGATGAGGAAGTGGTATCGAGTGACTTTATCACTGACCCCCGTTCCAGTATCTTTGATGCTAAAGCTGGCATTCAACTTAATGCCAATTTCTTTAAGGTCGTCTCTTGGTACGATAACGAATGGGGTTACTCCTGCCGGATGTTAGACCTGATGAAAATGATGGCAGCTAAGGAAGCAACCCTCGTAACAGCCTAAATCAGTTATCAGTTATCAGTTTACTGTTTACTGATAACTGATAACCGATAACTGATAAGATGAATCCAAAATTTAAAGATATTACCGCTTGGGAACAGGCACAATTATTAATGCAGCCGGCATTTATTCGGGTGCTGGATAATCTGCGTAAACAGTTAGAAAATTCCCTCTGGAAAGGAACTTATACAGAAATTCAAGATCCCTATCCCAGTTATCTGCTCTGTTTGACTTATCTCGATCGCTCCGTTACTGTAAATATTTGGGAACTTTGTTTTCAAGTCTGTTTTCTCGATTATCCCACCGATGAGGGAGAGAGCGTCACCATCGATACCAGTCTCCTCGACCCCACCGGTGAACTAGATTGGCAGAGTTTGGAAACGAAAACCGAGCGCATTATTAACCGATTATTCGCTAATTTACCCCAATGAAAGCAGATTTAGAAACGATCAAGGCAGAGTATGCCGCTAATTTTCTCAAAGATTACAGTAATGATCCCCAAAATTTAGCATCCCAAACAATTTTAATCGATCGCTCCGATTGGGGTTTATTAGAATTAAAAGGCCAGGATCGACTGCGTTTTCTCCACAATCAAACCAGTAACGCGATCGATCGCCTCAAACCGGGTCAGGGTTGTGAGACAATTTTCCTTAACTCTACCGGTCGTACTCTCGATTTTGTCACAGTTTACGCTGGCGATGATTCCCTCCTCATCCTCGTTTCTCCCCAACGTCGTCAATTTTTACTGGAATTGATTGATCGCTATATTTTCCCCTTCGATAAGGTGGAAATTAGCGACTTAACCGATAATTTTGCCATTGTCACCCTAATAGGTACTGAAAGCGGGCAATACCTGCAAAAAATCGCCATTCCAGAGCAGATTTTAACGGGGGTGCAGCATAGTCATTATCTCCTTTCTGAACCCGCCCTGAGAGTGGCCGTCGGCACCGGCTTAGACCTACCCGGATACACTTTAATCGTTGCCGCCGCCGAAGCCGGTCCCCTCTGGGAAAATTTAATTAAAAATGGCGTTACTCCCGCCGATGAGCAGGTGTGGGAATACCTAAGAATCCATCAAGGCCGACCAGCAGTCGAGCGAGAATTAACCGAAGATTATAACCCGTTAGAGGCCGGTTTATGGCGAGCGATCGTTTTTGATAAGGGCTGTTATATTGGTCAAGAAACTATCGCCCGTCTCAACACCTATAAAGGCGTAAAACAAAGACTTTGGGGCATAAAACTTAGCCAACCCGTCCCCAGCAATACCCCGATTATTTTAGAAGCGCAAAAAGTCGGTTTACTCACCAGTGTGCTGGAGGATTTTGGCTTGGGTTATGTGAAAACAAAAGCGGGAGGAGAGGGTTTAAAAGTACAAATCGGCGAGGCAACAG
>NZ_JASJFG010000511.1:0-1832 GCF_030065375.1 Microcystis sp. M49636_WE2
TAGTGCCTTAGTTTTAGCCTGCGTGCTGCTGAGTTTGACCGTTATTTATTTCGCCTGTAAACTGGGGGGAGAAATATGCGTGCGATTGAACTTGCCTCCCGTGTTAGGAGAATTAGTCGGTGGCGTGATTATCGGGGTTTCTGCCCTAAAATTACTGGTTTTTCCGGAAGGAGGAGCGGGATTCGAGGATTCTCTCCTAATTCACTTCCTACAATCCACTTCCCCCCTCACCCCGGAGCAATCTCCCGCCGTTTTTAGTGCTGCCAGTGAGGTGATTTCCGTCCTCTCGGAATTGGGGGTAATTATCCTGCTGTTCGAGATCGGTTTAGAATCAGACTTACAGGAATTAATTCGCGTCGGTCCACAGGCAGCTGCTGTCGCAGTGGTGGGGGTTGCGGTTCCCTTTTTGGTGGGTACTTTGGGTTTAATCTATATTTTCCATCTGGCCACCATTCCCGCTATTTTTGCCGGGGCAGCTTTAACCGCTACCAGTATCGGCATTACCGCCAAGGTTTTAGCAGAAATAGGGAAGTTATCGGCGAAAGAAGGTCAAATTATCATCGGGGCAGCGGTTCTCGATGATATTCTCGGTATTATCGTTCTCGCCGTCGTTGCTTCTTTGGTGAAGACCGGAGAAGTGCAGATTAGCAAAGTAATTTATCTAGTTATTAGTTCTAGCGCTTTTGTGGTCGGGGCGATCCTGATCGGTCGTTTTTTAAGCCCCTTTTATGTTCAATTAGTTAATAGCATGAAAACTAGGGGACAATTGCTCTTAGTTTCCCTGATTTTCGCTTTTATTCTTGCCTATATTGCCCAAGTTATCCAATTAGAAGCGATTCTCGGTTCCTTTGCTGCGGGCCTAGTCCTGGCGGAAACGGAAAAGCGATCGGAATTGGCAGAACAAGTGTTCCCGATCGCCGATTTATTTGTACCGATATTTTTCGTCTGTGTGGGGGCAAAAACCGATTTAAGTGTCCTTAATCCCGCTATTCCCACCAATCGAGAAGGATTAGTCTTGGCCGCTTTCCTAATTGTCGTCGCTATTTTGGGTAAAGTGGTGACGGGGTTAGCCGTTTTCAGCAAGGAAAAACTCAATCGCTTGGCGATCGGAGTTGGCATGATTCCCCGGGGTGAAGTGGGTTTAGTCTTTGCCGGAGTCGGGGCCGCTAGTGGCGCTTTATCCCCCGCTACCGATGCAGCCATTATTATGATGGTGATCTTGACCACCTTTGTCGCTCCGCCTCTGTTAAGGTTAGTATTTAAAGAACCTACCGCCAGCCCTCAATCAGTGAGCAGTGAGCAGTGAGTTAGGAGCCGGTCGTCGGTCGTCAGTGTTCAGGAGTCAGCCTTTATTTATTCTCCCAACTCTGGCGCTCCCTTCTCCTCATCCCCCCCACTTCCCAATTCATAATTTATAATTCATAATTTATAATTCCCGCTCCCCAACACCCAATCCCTGATCACTGATCAGAAACATAGCAGACCATGCCAACGTCCCATAAGCTTGTTTTTATTAATAGTCATTCTCAGAGCATTAACGGAGCTATGGATGGCCAAAAATCGACAAAATCGTCCATTTTTACCGAAAAAAGGTAATTGATAACTGAGCAACGGGAGCATCGATCGTGAGATTTCATTGGTTATTCCTAAGCGCATTAACTTGGTTGCTGGTGGCGGTCCCTGCTTGGGCCGGCAAGCTCGTCTTTTGGCGATTCGACACCAATGAGAATCGTCTGGTGTTCACCACCGACAATCGAGTGCAACCGCGAGCGCAAATGATCACTAACCCCACCAGGATCGTGATCGATCTGCCCGGGATCAAGTTAGGGCAA
>NZ_JASJFG010000784.1:0-1420 GCF_030065375.1 Microcystis sp. M49636_WE2
TGCAGGTTAACCAACTGGTTCAACATTTACAAACTCTGTTGTAAGATAATTTTGAACCAGAACTAGGAGTTAGTGTCATGGCAAAGGCGATTTGGAATGGTGCAGTGGTAGCGGAAAGCGATAACTGCGAAATTGTCGAGGGAAACTACTATTTTCCCCCCGATACCATCAAAGCTGAATATTTTCAATCCAGTAACACCCATACCATTTGTTCTTGGAAGGGAGAGGCTAGTTACTATACTCTCAGGGTAGATGGACAGGACAATAAAGATGCCGCTTGGTATTATCCCGATCCTAAGCCAAAAGCCCAAAATATCAAAGGATATATCGCTTTTTGGCGAGGTGTGAAGGTTGAGAAATGATCGCCATCTACCCCGGCAGCTTCGATCCAGTTACATTCGGTCATTTAGATATTATCGAACGCAGTGTGCCACTATTCGAGCGAGTAATCGTGGCAGTTCTTTGCAATCCCCATAAAAACCCCTTATTTAGCGTCGAACAACGCATAGAACAGATCAGTTACTGTACAAAACACCTGAAAAACGTTGAGATAGACAGTTTTTCAGGATTGACGGTTGAATATGCCAGATTGAAAGGGGCCAAGGTACTTTTGCGGGGGTTGCGGGTCCTCTCGGACTTTGAAAAAGAACTGCAAATGGCCCATACCAATAAAACCCTCTGGGAAGGGATCGAAACGGTTTTTTTAGCCACCACCAAAGAATATAGTTTTTTAAGTAGTAGCGTGGTTAAAGAAATCGCTCAATTCGGTGGCTCCGTCACCCATCTAGTCCCAGAAAACGTTTCTAGAGATATTTACTCATACTACAGTTAACATACTAGAATACAGTAATGAGGACGATCTGAACCTATGGCGCGCCGAGAACCTAATGATCGCAGAAAAGCAGTACCTAACACTTCTAATAGTGGGGTTCCCAGTCCACCCGTCGATTTCGATATCTATCAGGATTTGGCGCGTCTGCAAGAGATGATTTTTGATAGTTTCCATATCCCCCTCACCCGTTGGACAATCATCGATGAGGGACAGATATCCGAACAGATCGATCTCATCTATGAAACCGTGCCACCAGCAGTACAGAAAGCTTTGGCAATTTTGCAGGAAGAACAGGAAATTATCACTAAAGCGGAGGAATACGCTCAACAAGTCCTTCGTTCCGCTCAACAAAGAGCCGCCCAAATTCTCGATGAGTCCGGTATTATTCAACAAGCAGAACGGCAAGCGGCCCAAATTCGTCAACGGGTTCAGCAGGAGTGTGAATCCTTGCAACAACAAACCCTCGATGAAATCGAACAGATGCGTCACAGCACCTTGCAGGAAGTGCAACAGTTACGACAAAAAACCCAAGCTGAATGTCATGAAATTCAAAAAGGCGCTGACGACTATGCCGAAGCGGTTTTAGAA
>NZ_JASJFG010001086.1:0-1091 GCF_030065375.1 Microcystis sp. M49636_WE2
CCACTTTCTAGGGAAAGTTGACCGATTTTGAGCATTATTTTTGCTCCTTAATCCTATCGTTACCCTATTATAAAATCTCCCCCTGACTGGAGAATCAAGGGGGGGGAAAGAAATATTTTTTTAACTGACTTTACACTCAACTCCAAAACCGACCAAGAGAACTTTTTCCAAGGGTTCCCCCTCCTGGGGACGTTGATAGTTAATAATTTTGCGAATTCGCAGGTCTGGATTGATTAAAGTAATTGAATCGACGGAAACACTGCGAGTATAATTGGTGGTCATTAATAACTCTCTGGTAGTGGAATCAAAGCGAAAAGCGGAGATAATTGGTCTTGCTTCTTCGTAGGCGCGATCACGAAGATAATCCCCTTCTAAATAACCGTTATTTTCTGCTTTAACCACAAATAAAAGATTAAGATTTTGTCGCACTTCTTCCCCTTTTTCCGAGATGGTATAGAAACCTAAATTAAACCCGGGGATACTTTCTAAATCCGCAATATCAGGATAGTTATTATCTGTCAGAACTTTCTGTTTAATCTCCCTAGTCAGGGGTTGAATGAGGAATTCAGTACGGGAACGTTCCACTTCTTGATCCGCTAGATAATGATAGGTTCTTTCCGTTTGCCAACTACCGACACAATAGGCAAAAAATTGCTGAAAAACTTCGGTATTCATAAATTTAATTCTCCTCTTGCCAGTATCTTAATCTTGAGTTATTTTATCACTAAGTTGTTCCCGATTTTCAAAACCATAACAATCTCGAACAAGATAAAGTGGCTGGCCCTTTACTTCTTCATAAACCCTGCCAATATATTCGCCAATAATACCAAGCGTGAGTAATTGAATTACTCCTAAAAATAGGACAGCAACCATCAGAGAAGCGTATCCGGGTACATCGATTCCTAAAATGATAGTCCTAAGCATTAAAAAACTAGCATAAACAAGACTAATAAGTAGCTAGGCAGAATTAAACTTAAAACAGTGAGTTTCGTATCCTCCTTTTTGAGCGCGAGCTTCGATCCCTTGTTTAACAGCGAGCGCTAAATCGTACTCATCGGGAAAAATTTGACCTGCCAGTTCATGAGTTTTTA
>NZ_JASJFG010001021.1:0-3175 GCF_030065375.1 Microcystis sp. M49636_WE2
ACAACAGCAAGAACTTTTAGAATTGATAGAGACAATTTTGGTTTATAAGTTACCCCAAGTCAGTAGAAAGGAGATAGAAGCGATGTTTAGTTTAAGTGATTTAAAACAAACTAAAGTGTATCAGGAAGCTTTAGAAGAAGGTAGAGAGGAAGGTAGAGAGGAAGGTAGAGAGGAAGGTAGAGAGGAAGGCCGACAAGAAGGCGAATTAGCGGCAAAATTAGCCTCTATTCCTCGTTTATTGGCCTTAGGATTAAACTTTGAACAGATAGCACAAGCTTTAGAATTAGAGATCGAACAGGTTAGACAAGCAACTCAAGGGGAATAGGAAAAGTTCAATGCGATCGCACTAAGGTTAGATAGCGTATCATGCTAAACGACTTTTGTACTATAGCAGAGAGACTAGCTGTATCATCATTAGACATCTCCGAAAACGTAGGAACAATTCATGAATTTTACTCCGAAAACGTAGGAACAATTCATGAATTTTACTCCGAAAATGTAGGGACAATTTATGAATTTTACTCCGAAAATGTAGGGACAATTCATGAATTGTCCCTACCAAGGGTTTCAGGTTACGCATATTTAATTTTCGGAAATATCTATTCTCTATCATCTGGGATTATTGGCATATCTGTAATGATTTGATGGCATCGAACACAAGCCTTAACCCCTTGTTCCAAACGCCATCGACAGAAATTGAAAATCGAATCTTCTATGCAAACTCTAATTAAGTCTTCAACTGTTCATCTGAGATATTAACAGTAAGTAATGGAAGCCATTAAAAATCTCACAAAAAAAATCGACCCGCCTAGCGGCGGGAAAAAGAGAAAAAGGGTAAAAAGGGAAAAAAAGGGAAAAAGGGTTACAGAGTCCTCTCAGCACCGCACACCACCCGAAAACCGTAGCTGTTGCTGAGGCCGTCGCGGCGGGGGTTGAGGAAGCGGTAAGCCGAACGGCAGCCATCCGGACCGTTGTACCAACAACCGCCCCGCACTATTGGATAATCATTATCATTTGTCAGCCAAGCACTGCCATCCTTTGGCGCTCCGATATAGTTATCGTGCCAATTGTCCTCGCACCACTCCCAAACATTGCCAATCATGTCATACAGTCCCCAAGCATTGGGCCTTTTCTGGCCCACAGGATGAGTTGTCTTCTGAGAATTTCCGTCATACCAAGCGTAATCTCCTAACTGACTAGCATCATCACCGAAATAATAGCGAGTAGTAGTCCCCGCACGACAAGCATATTCCCATTCCGCTTCTGTCGGTAAGCGATAGGTTTTTCCTGTTATTTGACTCAATTTCTGACAAAAGGCTTGAGCATCGTTCCAACTAACCTGTTCTACCGGATTTTGCAGATTATTTTTCAACCAAGAGTTGTTTTTAAAATGAGAGGGATTTTTTCCCATTACCGCTTCATATTGTGCCTGAGTCACTGGATATTTACCAATCGCAAAACTGTTGACTTTAACTTGGTGTGGAGGCTTTTCAGCATCCCAAGCATCGGGATCACTATCAGGGGATCCCATGAGAAATTGACCTGCTGGTAAGCTCACCATCTCTAGTGTGACTCGATTGGGTAGGTTTTCGGTAAATGGAGTAGGTGAAACAATTAGGGGTATTGGTGAAACAGGCTTTTTGAGTGCTTGTAAGGCATTTAAAACCTGTTGTGCTGTCCATCTTTGTCTTCTATCTTTTTGCAAACACCCTTCAATAATCGGTTTAAACTCTTTCGGTAAACTAGGGATTTGTAGCTCACAATTTATCACCTTTACCATTAATTGATTATTGTCATTATTAAACTTATAGGGAAGTTGATTAGTCGTCATTTGGATTAACATAATACCTAATGACCACAGATCCCAAGCTGATGAAATATCACCCCTAAAGGCTTCGGGAGGCATATAAATAATTGTACCGGTATTGTGGACGGTTTGAGTGTGGCTTTTGTTATTTAAGGTTCTAATTAAGCCAAAATCTGCTAACTTGTATTGTTGATTAACCTTGAGGATATTACCCGGTTTTAAATCTCGATGGACTTTATTTTGTCGATGAAGATAATTTAAGCCCTGGGCGACTTGAGCAGTAATATTTTTAATCTCATCCGCTGACAAACTGCCTTTGGCAATGTGATTTTCTAGGCTACCCTGTGCCAATTCCATCACTAAATAAAGCATCTCTGTATTGAGAAAAGTAAATTCCCCCACCGCATAACTCTTAATTAAATTAGGATGTTCTAACTTTCTGGAATTTGTTAACTCAATTAATTTATCATCGCTACTTTCGGGGATAACTTTAATGGCAACTTCTTTGACCGATGTATTTCTGACCATTTCACTAGCATGAAATACACCACCAAAACCACCCGCACCGAGAAACTTATTAAGACGATAGGGGCCTATTTGTTGCCCTTCTAACATCTTCATCATTTGGTCTAGCATAATAATAACTCCTGAATTAGCCAATTTTTACGTTCTGTAACTATCCTATTAAGTGGGTGGTTTTAACGAAGGCAAGAGGCAAAAGCTTTATCGAAATGTGTAATTAATTTTGCTTAGGTACTTAATACTAAATCTGGCTATTAAATACGAGTAGAAAACCAGTTTCTCGGAAAAACCCGTTTTCTGTGGGTTACTCAAGGGATTTAGTATTAGTATGACATTGGGTGTCGGTTATCTCATAATCAAAAAAAGGTGGGCGATAAACCCACCAGAAAAATAACCCAAAAACCTCAACGATAATTAGGACTTTGGATATCTCTAAGACGCGCTTCGGGGCGTTTAAATCTGTCCATTTGTGCCTCAAAGAATTGACGATTTTTAAGTAAATGTTTGGGATTAGGATCGTCGAGGGGATAGAGTAAAGCAGTGCGTAGAGCTTGAATAACTGCTGAAGTAACATTATACATCGAGCGCTGGAAACTAATCCCCAATTGAATCAAAATATCGTCTTCCCCCCGGCAGTTTTGCTGATAGTAATCAATCAGATATTGTGGTAAAAAATGATACATATCATCCATTAACAACGTCGGCGGAATTCCCGCAGTACCCACGGGGAAAACATCCGCATAAAGAATGCCATAGTGAAAGTCTTTTTGTTCGTCAGGAACCTGTTTTGCTTGGGCATTATAAGACTTTGTACCCCGGAAGGGAGCAGTACGATAAAAGACCGCT
>NZ_JASJFG010000858.1:0-3821 GCF_030065375.1 Microcystis sp. M49636_WE2
ATAAAATTTTCCCAAGCTCTCAGATGAGTCCTGAATGGTTAGCCTATAGTAAAGACAGCCCCCTGAGTTGATAACAAAACCCATGCAGAAATTGGTGGAAGTTTTAGCTGATAAACAAGCTCTGATCGCAAAATCTCTGGCGCTGGTTCTCGAAAAAATCACAACCAGCCTCGACCAACAGGACTATTTTACCATCGCTCTGTCCGGCGGTAGTACTCCGAAACCTCTCTACGAAGCCTTATCCTCTCAACCCCTCGATTGGTCAAAAATTCACGTTTTCTGGGGAGATGAACGCTACGTTAGTCCCGATCATCCTGACAGTAATCAACGCATGGCCCGATTAGCATGGCTCGATCGCATACCGATCCCGGCCGCTAATATTCATCCTATGCCCACGGATGACCCCGATCCCCAGCTGGCCGCCCAAAAATACGATGATCATCTCCGCCAATGGTTTGGGGTCAATTCTCCCGATTTTCCCGTTTTTGACCTGATTTTATTGGGAATGGGCGATGATGGTCACACCGCCTCTCTCTTTCCCCACACGGCAGCTTTAACGGTGAGCGATCGCTGTATCACCGTCGGCGAGAAAGACGGCAATCCCCGCTTAACTTTTACCGTTCCCCTGATCAATCAGGCCCGTTGTGTGATCTTTATCGCTGCCGGCGAAAGTAAACGCCCCGCTTTACATGAGATTTTCTCTGCCTATGGTGACTCTTTCTCCTATCCTTCCCGTCTCATCCACCCCCCGGCCGGGGAATTATATTGGTTACTCGATGCGGCGGCCGGTTCCTCGTTTGTCTAGAGAATAGGGGGAATTGGGGAATAGGGGTAATGGGGAATTTCAACTAAAACCCTAACACCCCAAAACCCTAACACCCTAACACCCAACCCCTGATCTGCTTTTTTACTTTTTCCTTTTTACTTTTTCCTTAAAAATGATCGTTTGTCCTAATTGCGAACATATTAACCCCGATGAGGCCAGTCAATGCGAGGCCTGTTATACCCCCTTACCGAGGATGTCTTCCTGTCCTAGTTGTGGGGCAACCATCCAAACTGATGCCACCTTTTGCGGTCAGTGTGGCTACAATTTACAGCCTAATTCTGCCCCCATGGTGGCAGCCGAGGCCGAATCGGAATCGGAACCTGAACCCGTCTCACCAGTCTCGACACCCACTGTCGCCTCGATCGCACCTCCTCCTGTTGCTCCTCCACCGGTTCCGGCTGCCACCCGCTTACAGACGGAAATAGCTAGTCTGCAGCACCTGCAAACCGATAGCAAAATTGAATTACCCCTACATCTATCGGTAATTCATGTCGGCAAACCTAACGATCGCATTCCCCCCGATATCGATGTTTCCGGTTTTCCCGATTCTGATATCGTCTCCCGGGTTCATGCCGATATCCGCGTCGAAGGGGGCATCTATTACCTCGAAGACAGCGGCAGCGCTAACGGAACCTACGTTAATCACACTCCCCTACCCCCCGGCAATCGTCATCGTCTCCGGGCTGGCGATCGCATTTCCCTCGGTAAAGGCGACAAAATGACTTTTATTTGGCAAATGTCTTAAAAGGAGACAGGTTTTAGGGTTTTAGGGTTTTAGGGTTTTAGTTGAATTCCCCCACTACCCCACTTCCCACTTCCCACTCCCCACTCCCCAATTCATAATTCATAATTCATAATTCATAATTCATAATTCCCACTTCCCCACTGAAAATTATGCGTACAAATTGGCGACTCGGCTCTTTATTGGGCATTCCTCTCTATATTGATTCCTCGTGGTTTTTGATTCTGGCTTTTGTCACCCTGATCAATGCCACCGATGCAGAAATTCAGTCTCTGGCCGCCCAGAGTTTCGGTTTAGCGTGGTTACTTGGTTTAATCATGGCTTTATTGCTGTTTATCTCGGTTTTACTCCACGAATTAGGTCATAGTTTAATGGCTCGTTGCCAAGGCATCGAGGTCAATTCCATTACCCTGTTTCTCTTTGGAGGTATGGCCTCGATCGATCGAGAATCTCGGACTCCTCCAGAGGCCCTGCAAGTAGCGATCGCTGGACCCCTCGTCAGTTTTCTCCTGTTTTGTCTCCTATCCCTAGCCAGTCACTTACCCTATTTAAACGCCAATTTAACCTATATATGCGGGCATTTAGCGATAATTAACCTGTTTTTGGCTCTATTTAATCTTATCCCCGGTTTACCCCTCGATGGGGGTCAAATTTTCAAAGCAATGGTCTGGCAAGCGACCGGCGATCGCTGGAAGGGTTTACATTGGGCTGCGATCAGTGGTCAATTCATCGGTTGGTTGGGGATTATTTTAGGGATTTTCTTGGTTCTCTTGACGGCAGATGTGGGGGGTGCCTGGTTAGGATTAATGGGCTGGTTTATCCTCAGAAATGCCAGCGCCTACGATAATTTGACTAATTTACAGGAAAGTCTCCTCAATTTTACAGCGGGAGAGGTGATGAGCAGAAATTTGCGGGTTTTAAACGCCCATCAAACCCTACAGGAATTCGCCCAAGAATACGTTTTAGACCGAGCGGCTGCCAATACTGCTTATTTTGCCGCTTCCGAGGGACGTTATCGGGGATTAATTCGGGTGGAAGATTTACAGGCGATCGAGCGGAGTTTCTGGTCAGAAAAACACCTGCTTGATATTGCCCATCCCCTCACGGAAATTCCCAGTGTTGAGGAAAAAACCCCCTTAGTGACAGTGGTGCAAAAATTGGAAACCATCCCGGACCGAATGATCACGGTGTTAACACCAGCCTCCGCCTTAGCGGGAGTGATCGATCGCGGCGATATCCTCAAGGCAATTGCGATTAAATACCAAATTCCCCTAGAGGAAACGGATATTGAACGCGCTCGCGAGGGAGTTTATCCCAGTTATTTGCCCTTGAATGTCATTGCTGCCGCTCTCGACAAAAGCGAACCGCCAAAAATCGGCGAACCGTCCTTAATGTCCTGACCTAGAGAGGATGGACGGTAATAATCTTGAATATGGCTAATCCGAAAATTTCCTCGCTGGTTAGTCTGCCACAATTTCCCCGTTTCCACATCTAAACAACTTAACCAGCCTTGGCCGTAGGCCCAAGTATCAATACAAATGGCATGGCCGAGATTAATCGGTTTCCCGCTTTTTTGGCTGGTATGGCCGCAAATCATGGTTTTTCCCGAACTATGGGCGGCGGGATATTGAAATTTCTCCCAAAAGAGTTTGTATTCTGGTTGTCTGGCTAGGGGTAGATTGGGATCGAGACCAGCGTGAACAAATAAATGATTTGCAGTTTCGTAGCTATTTATACAGACTTTTCCTAAAAAATCCCAGTGAGATTCGGGAATTTTAATCAGTTGGCCTTCGCTATAGGATTTTAGAGTAGCTTTACCGCCTTTTTCTAACCAGAGACGCTGTTTGAGGGGGTTGTTACGGGCTTGCAGCATGATAATCTCGTGATTACCCTTGAGGGGAATCAAATTTCCCTGTTTGTGTAGGGAAATCAGGCGATCGATCACCCCTTTCGAGTCTCTGCCCTTATTAACGTAATCACCGAGGGTGATTAAAGTATCTTGCGGTTTGGGATTGACGATCTCTAGCAAGTGATCTAGAGCTTTCGAGCAACCATGAATATCGCCGATCGCTAAGGTTCGCATGAGGATTTGGTAGGGGATTAGGGCATAGGTAGGGTTTGCGGCAAAAAGTTTTTCGTGGGGGCAGGGTGTGGGGTGTGGGGTGTAGGGTGTAGGGTTTTACCGATTTTGAGGTGGTCAGTTACCTAATTTTCAGGGAAAAAGTCCAGGAATTTTACCCCCGATCCCTCCAA
>NZ_JASJFG010000668.1:0-3204 GCF_030065375.1 Microcystis sp. M49636_WE2
AAGAAAAGCAGAAAAAAGAGCCGTAGAAGCGCAGAAAAATAAAAAACAGAAAGCGGAAAAAGAAGCGAAGCTAGAAGTTTTAAAGCGAAGTAAATATAGCTTGTTAAAAAATGAAAAAGATTTAACGGAAACTCAAAAAATTAAACTAGAAGCTATCAAAGAAAATTTCCAAAATTTGAAAAAGATGCAGGAATTAAAGGAAGAATTCAGAAAGATTTATGAAACCTCAGAGAATCCGACAGAGGGAATGCTATCCATCTCGGAATGGTTGGCAAAATCCTCCAGTGTTTTTACCAAGAGTTGTCAAACAATCCGAAACTGGTTTGGAGAAATTATTAGTTATTTCGAGCGAAGGACAACGAATGGGGTGGTCGAGGGAATCAACAATAAACTTAAACTAATAAAACGGAGAGGCTATGGCTTTAGAAACTTTCGGAATTTTTGGGTTAGAAGTATGTTATCTTGGCATCTTGTCTGTTGATTTAGCATAAAGGGTAACGAAGAGCCATAATTTGTTGCGTATTGATAATAATCTATTCATTGATAAGAGTTATATTACTTGTGCCGAATATCAGTTGTTTATTGATGAGAAGAGAGAATTAGGTGAAAGTTATCAACCCGAACACTGGAAAGGTTATAGATTTCCACCTGGATATGCTCAAAAGCCAATTACTGGAATAAGAGCAAGTGATGCAGAAAAATTTTGTGAATGGCTGACCCAAAAACAGTCGGAATTAGGATTTAGATACAGAATACCTACATTAACTGAAATAGAAGAACATCCAGCCCCAGAAAAGCAAATAGGATGTTGGGTAAAAGATGGAGAAAAAAAGAGAATTTATGGCATAGAAAAAGTTGAATGGCAACAATGGCAAATGAATTTGTTTGACTTGATCATTTCTACAAAGAATCCTCTAAAGAAGCTGGATATCATTTCTACAAAGAATCCTCTAAAGAAGCTGGATATCATTTCCATTTCCCTGGAAAAACTCGTTCTTGATCTAATGTTTAACTTGATCGTTTCTACAAAGAATCCTCTAAAGAAGCTGGATATCATTTCCCTAAAAAATCTTTCTCTTGATCTAACAGTTGATCTTAATTCTGTTCTTAATAACGTCCTTAATCCTAAGTTTAATTCTGACCTTAACCCCAAGCTTACTTCTGAATTAAACAGTGCTTTTAATCTCAGACTTAATCAAGTTATTAAAAACAATCTTGGTTATATTCTCGACTGTCTAATCGACAACGTTAATGACCGTAATCTTGATAGCATTCTTGAATATTTGCTTACCTCTGACCTTAATTGTAATTTATATCAGACTCTCTACTCTGTCCTTAACTCTAACCCCAATCGCATTGCTGATCGTGACCTATATAGTATTGTCTATAACTTACTTAACCCCGATCTTAATATTATTCTCGAATACGAACTTAACCATAAAGGCAATTGCGTTGTTGATTTATTTCGGTTTTATTCACTATTAGTATTTCTTATACTTTATTTATTATCAAATATTTATGATGCAGCCCTCAAAAATAATCAGGCTCTACGAGATGTAAAACTAACTGATACTAAATGTCAAAAATTGAGTAATCTTTATGCTGCCAAAAGCTATGAAGCTTTTAATCTTTATGCTTTCTTAAGATTGATAACTGAACGACAAACAGGACAAATGCCAGCTTGGGAAGGAATTCGGATTGTGAGGGAGAGAGTATCGCTTTGACAATCTAGTGCCAACAGACAATCCAAAATCCAAAATCCAAAATCCAAAATAAATATCACTTACCTGACCCGACTAGATCGGTTTGGGACTTTAGAATCGGGTTTTTTTTAGTCAAGATAAGCAGTTTCCCGTTGATTTACAGCTTGTTAAGAACAAGATTGACCGAGAGATTCCTAAATCTCTAATCTCTTTTGGCTGTAGCAACGCTCGATCTAGAAGGGAAATCAGTGGAACAACCCATTGGAGCGATCGCCTTATCCTCGGTAGAGGAATACAACCTGAAAGCGGGAATAAATATGTAGAGATGGTGCGTCAAGAACACCCTGAAAGTGAAAGACAGCAATTAGCGGCGGCTCTCTGACATCATGCTCATACCAGGGGTCATCAGTCATCAGTTGTCAGATTTGCGTTTTCAGTCCACTGATTACTGGAAAAGCTTCCCAACTCCCACTCTGCAATAACTACTGGCAGCCAGAAATAGGGTGAGTAATTATCATACTTTGTGCTTTTTGTCAAAAAAACTTTTTTTTTGCAATAAAACTACACAAAAAGAAGATCATCGTTGTGGGTGAAATTGACTGATTTACCCGTCTTAATTAGGATTACCTTGTAGGTGTGGCAAGGGTTTCAACCATTGCAGCTTAAAAAAGCACAGAAAAACCCATTATGAAATTCTATCAAATCGCTGTAACCATTGCAACACCGTCGTTAAATAAAAATCTTTCTCAATTAATTCTTAAGAATTTGTAAATATTGCGAAATGTTAATTTAAATATTCTCAAGTTTTTGGAGTCAATAGATAATTTTTGCTTATCTTTGTCGAAAAATAGAACTCCTGCAAAATCCAACATCTACCATTGGGTTAGAATTCAGAAGTCAGGAGACAGAATTCAGGAGTCAGGAGATTATTTTTATGGTTCTTCGTTACTTGGTATGGTTTGATCGGGTGGCATAAATCGACTAAATCCTTATCTGGCAAGAGACTTAATTGATTAGTTCGTTCTAGATAGAAAACAATTGACAAAAATTGCATAGCACCAACCGAAGAACCATTCATAATTCATAATTCATAATTCATAATTCCCTAATTCTTATGAGAGATTCCATGTCGGGCCATCTAAGAGTACAACAACACTGCCTCAATCAAGTTAAATTAGCCGTGAAAAAGCAGGGCTTTAGCAGTCAACGATCCTTAGCTAAAGAAGCTGAATTTAGTCTCGGTATTGTCAGCAACTTCCTGACCGGTAAACCGGTAGAACAAGCCACTTTTGCCCAAATTTGTCGTCGATTATGCCTGGACTGGCAAGAAATCGCCGCCCTGAATTTTCAGCTAACAGCACCCCCTCAAGACAAAATTCCGGTTAATTCGGCAGCCAAGAGCGAAAAATTGGACACATTGCCCCCCTATCCCAATGGGGCAGTTCCCCTTGGTTCCCCATTTTATTTAGAACGTCTTCCCCTCGAAGAACAGATAAGGCAG
>NZ_JASJFG010000346.1:0-3444 GCF_030065375.1 Microcystis sp. M49636_WE2
TAACCAGGGTATATATAAAATTATCATTGTTAACCCAGATAACAGGAAAAATATCAAGTTATTTTTTCGCTCTGGTTTCATAACAAGATACCAAAGTATAAAGGCTGCTTGAGCAAATAAGTTGAGAATAAAAAAGAGATGGGTGTAGAGTCCGAGAGTATTAGAGAAGGTGTATAAAGACCAATTAACAAGAGTTCTTTTTTTGAGACATTTTAACAGCATTAATTGACTGATTATCGTTAACAAAACTAAAAGACTATACTGACGAGACATTTGAGCAAATATTATATCAACTGGAGAAAGTGCCAATAAAATTACTGCTAAAATTGCCGTTAATTTTGCTGCAAATAATTCTAGGGATAGATAGTAAATAAATGGCAGGGAGAGAAGACTAAAAAAAATCGCTAAACTGCGGGAAGAAACGGGAGAAAAACCGAATATTTTTTCCCAATAGCGAGAGATAATAAAGTATAAAGGTGGGTGCTGAGGGTCTTCTTTAGCGAGAGATTTTATTGTATCAAAAACATTACTTTCGGGTTTCAGTTGTTGAAATTTTCCTAATTCTGTGGTAGATAAAAGACGATTTTGAAAGATAGTATCAGCGATTTCCTTTGCTTGATAACCAGTGGTTCTAATCGTGGTGTAGGATTCATCATGCCAATAGATTTTTTTATCGATATTTGCCAAACGAAAAACCACACCGAGAGTTAGGATAATTGCCAAAAGTATTAAGAGCCAATTGGGAGTTTTATAATTAATAGTTGCTTGCATTTTAATAACTAGAGCGACTTTGTTTAAGATTAAGAAACTTGGTAAATTCTGGTTGAAAAAGTAGCTTAATTGTGCCGGTGGGACCATTACGATGCTTAGTAATAATTACTTCAGCCACACCTCGATCGGGACTATCGGGGTTATAATATTCATCTCGGTATAACATCATAATTAAATCCGCATCCTGTTCGATACTATTATGAACGATGATATTATTGGCAATAAAGTTATGCAGTTTATCTACTGTTAAATCATACACTTCTGTCTCTCCATCCGCTTGAATTGCCATAACTTCATCCCAATTAAAAGTTAGGTCTGAATTACTAAGAGAGCGAGGTAAAGCGATATAATTACCAATATTTAATTCATCTAATCTTTGCCAACCGTGGACAGTCAAAAATTTATGATTGGCTGTAGTTCTAATCGTGCGACCTAAACGAGTTGTTAATCGAAAAACTGGCTTAAATCCTGTGGAAAATACCTTAGTTACCAGTGCTTTTTCTAATTTCATTGTTTCCTCATTAAGAGCAAAAACCGTAAAATTAGAGCAATTCACTAACTGACAAATTGGCACTTTAGCACGAGGAGCGGCTAACTCAACTAAACTATCACCCGCTAAACATCCCGACTCGCGTAAATCGGACATCATCGGTCTTTTATTATTGCGAGATTCCACAGCGCGACTTAACTGAGAAAGAGCAATTACTGGAGCATGAATTTCTCTCGCTAAACCCTTAAGACTGCGGGTAATTTTAGAAATTTCCTGAACGCGATTATCACCTCCCCCTTCCATTAATTGCAGATAATCGATTAAAACTAATCCCATTTGCCCCTTTTTTTCTGCCTGTAAACGCCGCACTTGGGAACGCATTTGAATTACACTTAAATTGGCACTATCATCGATATATATAGGCAAATTTAATAACTTTTCTAGTCCCCCAAGAACCTTCTCTAAATCATTTTGTCCCAAACGGCCCGAGCGAATCCGATTACTTTCGATTTTAGCCTCATTCGATAACAAACGTTGGGCTAATTGTTCCTTAGACATCTCCAAACTAAAGACAGCTACAGGTAAATTCTGTTGAGCTATATTATAAGCAATATTAAGAGCAAAAGAAGTTTTTCCCATGGAAGGCCTACCCGCGATAATAACTAAATCCGAGGGTTGTAAACCACTGGTCATCGCATCGAGATCATAAAATTGAGTTTCGATACCGGGTAGAGTGGTCGTCTCCTGCATTTTCTCAATTTCGTTAAAAGTTTCAATTAAAGTATCCCCCAGAAAAATTAAACCCTCCTGGGGTCGTTTTTGGGTGAGACGAAAAATCTTTTGTTCCGATTCATCGAAAACATTTTCTAATTCTAGCGTCGTATCCCTGGCTAACTCGATAATTTCTCCCCCGGTGGAAATTAACTGACGACGCATATATTTATCCATCACTAATTCAGCATAGCGATCGATGTTGGCAGCCGAGACAGTGCGCTCAATTAATTGTAACAATCGCGGCATTCCCCCGATTTCTTCCAGCAGATGATTATCTTGTAACCAACTGCTAACCGTCATTAAATCCGTCGGTTTTCCCTTCCCTTGTAAAGCAAGCGCCGCACGATAAATATCTTGATGGGTTTTCACATAGAAAGCTTCTGGAATTAAAAAATCACTGATTCTACCTAAAGCTTTTGGATCTAGTAAAATGCCACCTAAGATAGATTCTTCCGCTTCAATATTTTGGGGGGGGAGGGATTGATCGCTAATCATTGTTAATGCTGACCGTGCTTTATCATTAATTATAGTCATTCACCCTAATTAAATACAAATGTTCAGGTTAATGATAGGATTCAGTATTCAGGATTCAGGAGATTGTTTTTATTTATTCTCCCCACATCCCCACATCCCCACACCCCACACCCCACACCCCACACCCCTTTTAAACAGGATTTAGTATGACTTTAATTGACTCCTCGGCGCTCTCCCCGGCCGTCTATTTTATTGGTGCGGGCCCCGGAGATCCGGAATTATTGACGGTAAAAGCCTATAAAATTCTCCAAAAAGCCGATGTTATCGTCTTTGCTGATTCCCTCGTCCCCAAACAAATTCTTGAGGACACTCCTAAAGATGCTGAGTTAATTCCCACCAGTAGCATCACCCTAGAGGAAATTATCCCTTTAATGATCGATCGCGTGCGTCGGGGTTTAGCGGTGGTGCGACTGCAATCGGGGGATTTAAGTCTCTATAGTGCCATCCAAGAGCAAATTGAGCTTTTGACAGCAGCAGATATCCCCTTTCAGCTAATCCCCGGAATTAGTGCCTTTCAAGGATTAGCGGCCAAATTGGCCCTAGAATTAACGATTCCGGAATTAGTCCAGACAATTATTCTAACCCGGGTGGAAGGAAAAGCATCTCCCATGCCAGAAAGTGAAGAATTAGCCTCTTTAGCCGCCCATAAAGCCAGTTTATGCCTATATTTAGCCGCCCGTCATGTTGACAAAGCCCAGGAAAAACTCCTAAAATACTACCAGCCAGAGCAACAGGTGGCCGTTTGTTTCCGTCTCGGTTGGCCCGACGAAAAAATCTGGGTTGTCCCCCTGTCAGAGATGGCCCAATTAACCCATCGGGAAAATTTAACTAGAACTACCCTTTATCTAATTAGTCCCGCTTTAAACCAGATTACA
>NZ_JASJFG010000450.1:0-3416 GCF_030065375.1 Microcystis sp. M49636_WE2
CCCCGAATGCACCCCGTAACTGATATAAGTAGAGATGTAGGTCTATAACCAAAATTGCCGCATCAGTTCGGTTAGGTGACTGTTTTTCGCTTGTCTAGGAGGGTAGATATGCTCAACGAATTAATTTATGAAGGATTAGGTTTAAGTGCTGTTTTCGGAGGACTATTCCTCTGGTCGCGCTCTGGTCTCGTCAGCAAAAATACCGCCCTTTTAGCCGCACAAGCGCAATTACAGCAAAGTAACTCAGATTTGTTGGCTCAAGTCAAGGGTTTAGACGTGGCGCAATCAGATTTAAAAGACGAAAATCAGCAGCTGCACGCCAAAATAATTTACATAGAACAACATTCCGCCCAATTACAGCACAAAGCTACGGATTTAGAAAATTCTCTCCAGTCCCTCCAGCAAGCTGTCCAGATAGGTGAGAGTGAAATTGAACACCTGAAAACCACCGCTAAGGAAATAGAAGCGGAGAAAGCTGGTTTGATGGAGCAGTTAGAGGCAGAAAAAGCCCAAATTACTAGCCTAGAGGCACAGATTCAAACTTTAGAGCAGCAAAAAGGTGAAATTAACCGTCAATTTGATTTGACCAAAAAACAGACCACCTCTCTCTATAGTCAAATTCAGACCCTAGAACAGGATAAAACTCTATTACAGCAAGAGCTAGAAAAAGCTGAGGAATTAAGGGCGAAAGTGGCCGATTTAGACCATAAAAACCAAGAATTAAGCGATTTAGCCGCCCAAATTCCCAACTTGCAAGGTCAAATTCAAACCTTAGAACAGAATCTGGCTCACCAAACAGAACAGTATGAGCGAGGACAGCAGGAAATAGCCAGCTTACAGGATCAAATTAGCGGGTTAGAGCGGGAAAAAAAGTCTCTCAGCGAAGATTTAGCCGTAAGTCAAACTCGATCGCTCTCTTTAGGCAAAGAATGCGACAATTTAACTATAAAACTCCAAGAAACCGTCGCTCAAGTGACAGCCATAACCGCCGAAAAGGACAGTCTCGGCGCTCGTCTCGAAGCGGCTAAACTGGAGTTACAAGCTTTAGAAGTCCAGAAAGGGGAATTATCGGCAGAATTAACCACTGCTGCCGAAAAAATTGCTAATTTAAAAGGGCAATTACAGGAATTAAACCAGTTACCCCAACAATTGGCTGATTCTCAGGCAACAATTGCTGATTTAGAAGGGCAATTACAGGAATTAACCCAGTTACCCCAACAGCTAGAAACCTATCGGGAAAACATTTCTAATTTAGAGATTCAACTACACCAGTTAAGTTCCGAAAAAGACCAATTAGAAACCACAACTTCCCGTCATATCGAGGAATTAAGCCAACAAAATCGCCAACTAACTCAAGATTTAGAAGCCCAAAAAACGGCAGCTAAAGCTTTAGAAAAAGAAAAAATTAAGTTTGAGGGTGAGTTAGCAACTAAGCAAGCAGAAATCGCCGCTTTAGAGGTTAAAATTCAAAACCTACAGCAAGAAAGAGACGATTTCTCTCCACAAACTGCCCCTATTAGCACTAATGAACCAGAAGCAATTATTAGTGAAACTCCGGTAGTAGAAGAACCGGAAACCCCCCCGGTGATTGCCAAGGAAACTCCGGTAGTAGAGGAACCGGAAACTCCCCCGGTGATTGCCAAGGAAACCCCTGTAGTAGCAGCAGAAAAAATCACGGTTGCCGATACAAGTTTAGAAGTGCAACCCGCAGCGGAGATAGTCCAAACGAGTCAAGAATCCGCAGAAAATCCCCTAAGGGGAAAAACCGTAGTTATACTAGGAACCTTCAGCAAAATCAGTCGCGAGAAAGCGAAATCATTGATTATTAATGTCGGTGGTACTGTTACTGGTTCCCCCAGTGCGAATACTGATTATATTCTCCTCGGTAAAGCTCCCGGTGAGAAACTCAAAAAGGCTCAAAAATTAGGCATTAAAACCCTTTCAGAAGCCCAATTTCTGCAAATGGTAGAATCCTAAATCAGTTATCAGTTATCAGTTATCAGTTATCAGTTATCAGTTATCAGTTATCAGTTATCAGTTATCAGTTCACTGTTTACTGTTCACTGTTCACTGAAAATATACCCCACTTCATAATTCATAATTCATAATTCCCTTTCCCTTGATTACCAAAATTATGAGTCAAAAAATTGCCTTTTTAGGATTAGGAGTGATGGGGGCGCCGATGACGGCTAATCTTGTCCGTCAAGGTTTTGCTGTCAATGCTTGGAATCGTACCCCAGAGGTGCCGGGGATAACCATTGCTGGGGCAGCAGGTGCGAACATTTGTTCTAGTATCGCCGCCGCCGTCAGGGATGCCGAGATTGTCTTTACCTGCGTCGGGGATGTGCCTGACGTGGAAGCGGTAATTTTAGGACCGGGGGGTGTCATGGAATCGGCAGCGGTGGGAACTCTGGTGGTGGATATGAGTACCATTGGCTCTCAAGCCGCTAGGATGATTGGTAAAAAGCTAGAGGAAAATAATCTCCGTTTTCTCGATGCTCCCGTCTCTGGGGGCGATATTGGGGCGAAAAACGGCACTTTAACTATTATGGTGGGAGGGAAAGAAGCGGATTTTCAGACTTGTCTGCCCTGTTTTCAAGCCATGGGTAAAACTATTCGCTGGTGTGGCGAAATCGGCAACGGACAAGCAGTAAAACTCTGTAATCAAGTCTTGGGGGCGGTTCACATGGTGGCGCTGTGTGAGGCTCTAAAAATGGCAAAAATTCAAGGATTAGACCCCAATTTAGTCATAGAAGTCTGTAAAACGGGGGCGGCGGGTTCTTGGGCGTTGGAAAATTTGGGACCAAAAATCCTCGCCCAAGATTTACAGCCGGCTTTTATGATTGAACATATTTTAAAAGATTTGCGATTAGTCAAAGAAACTGCCCAGACAGCCGGGGAAATTCTGCCCGGGACAGATTTAGCAGAAGCTTTATTTAAAGTAGTAGCGGAATTGGACGAAGGCAAGGGAATTAAACAGGGAACCCAAGCGATGATTCGTGCCTACGATTAAGCCTTTTGTTGGCTTTGACACTCCCGTTGCCTAAAGGCGTGGGGATTCTTCGTTCACGGGGAGATGCCTTGCAAAAGCAGTGCCTTTACTTGGTCTTACTCTCCCTCCAGAAGCAGTAGCTGTATGCCCTACCGCCAAAATTCGTAAACCTTCATCTCGAATATTCTTAGCAGCATTGATGTCTCTATCGTGGGTTTCTCCACACTTAGGACATTGCCAACTACGAATATCTGGTTCTTCGGTTTGTCTTATGCAATGGACGAGGGTTATAAGGGATGGAACCCTTATAGAGAAAGGCATTTAGCGATTTTTGTCAATTGTTTTTGCTCTAGAGCGAACTAATCAATTAAGTCTCTTGCCAGATAAGGATTTAGTCGATTTATGCCCCCCTATCGAACCATAC
>NZ_JASJFG010000333.1:0-5867 GCF_030065375.1 Microcystis sp. M49636_WE2
CAATCATAATCGAGATTTCCATTATTCTTGTCGTTGTGGAAAAGCCAATTTTCAGTCTGTAAAACATCGATCGGGTATTTTATTAATCGGGGGAGCGGAAGGAGGTAAATTAGGAGAAGATCAAGCGACCACATGGTTATTAAATCGAGCTAAAGGCGGTAATTACTTAGTGTTGCGCTTTGGCGATCTTGGCAGTCAAGCCGATTGGATTTGCGACAATTATCCCTCCCTGATCGGCTCGGCGGCGGAACTATCAATTGATAGTCGTGAAGGGGCAAATCATCCTGATGTTATCGAATATATTCGTAATGCCGATATTCTTTTTTTTGCCGGTGGTGATCAAAATCAGTACGAGGATTTGTGGGAAAGCACAAAGGTGGAAACAGCGATCAATTATCTGATCAATGAGAAAAAAGTTCCCGTGGCGGGAACCAGCGCAGGAATGGCTATTCTGGGTGATTTTTACTATGCGCCCACTCACGAAGGGGTACTGAGTTCGGAAATATTAAATAATCCCTTTCACTTCAACACTAAAGACTTCTATCGGAGTGATTTTATTCGGGTTCCTTTTCTCAAAAAAGTGGTGACAGATACCCATTTGGATCGACTCAATCAAGATCATCCCGAAACAAGATATGGTCGCCTTTTTGGTTTTTTAGCCCGCAATGTACACGATAATCACAATCAACTACCTGCCTACGCTATCGGTTTAGAAGAAGGAGCTTTTCTGGCGATCGATGAGCATGGTATCGCCAAAGTCTACGGCAACGGCACCGATAAGGGACAAGATGCCTATTTTCTGCAAACTAACGGGACTCTACCCGAACAGATGGAGCCGGATCGGCCTTTAATCTGGAATAATAACGGTCAAGCGGTGAAAGTCTACCGCATCGCAGGAACTCCCTCCGGCAGCGGTGAATTTGACCTCAAGGATTGGTCTAGTGCTGCTGGCGGTCGCTGGGAATATTGGTACACTAAAGGGGGAATAGCTGGGTTTAAGCGGGCCCCAGTAACCTGAAGGTCATTTTTGTCAAAAAAGTGAGTTCTATGGGTGTTAGGATTAATTTTGAGGCAATACGGAGAATTTTTTGAGCTATGACCCCTGAATTAATCACTTTCGGTCGGTATCTCGCGGGTGAATTTGAAAATCAACGGCAAGCGCAAGCAGAACCGGTGTGGTATGTTCACCTGCGTTTATGGTTGCGTCCGCTGCCTTTATTTCGGGAAGACAGCATCGCTCTTTTTGCCGAACAGGCCAGTATAATCAATTTAGACCAACCCTACCGACCGCGACTGTGGCGATTAACGCACTCGGAATCGGGAGGGTTAGAGGTTAGGCATTATATGTTTAATGACCTGAAATCCGTGCAAGGTGCGGGCAAAAATCCCGATATTTTGCGAAAAATTAGCTTAGAAGACCTAACTTTCCTGCCTACTTGCACTTTAGCGGTCAAAGTCCATACTCTCGCTGATAATCAATACCAGTTTATCGCCCAACCGCAACCGGAACAGCGCTGTAAATTTACCTATGAGGGGACAACCTATCAGGTGGCTTTAGGTTTCGAGGTGACGAGTGATAGCCTAAAAACCTACGATAAAGGCCTAGATCCCGGCACCGGTAAGGGAATTTGGGGCGCTCTGCTCGGTCCCTATCAATACGAGAAAAAACGGGATTTTTCGGCAGAATTGGAGGTGTGAGGAAGATTGCATCACATTAGGTCAAAATGACGGCAGATGACACCGCAAAGAGCCGCTAAAGCGGTAATTCCTAAAGCTGTACCGATGTCTTGTCCTTGATTGACAGCAAAAGAAGTGACGATTCCCGCACCTAAACCGGCTGTGATTGCCGCTCCGAGAAAATCTTTATCCGAGTTTTTATACATAGAGATAAGGCCAAATTTCGACAAAATCGTGTTTTTTACCTTATCATCCTCTTTTGAGCCACTAATCACCCGGGGGCGGAATTGCAATTAAGCTTTAGATTTAGCCACGTTTCTTAACATTAAGTTGGGTAAGATAGATAGGGGTTAAAATCGATGAAATTAGCTAAAATATCTTTTTATGGCTTTTTAACGCTGATTATCTCCCTTTTGCTAATACTGAGTTTTGTTAATGCCAGCAAAGCACAATCGGATACGGCGGTAAGATCGGAGTTAATTAGTCTCCGCAATCGAGTCGAGCGTCTTGAAAGTCAGGTCCGAGGAATATCCATCCGCGGGGAAAATGCCGCTCCGATTCCCCAACGGCGATCGGGAACGGGTATAGTAAATGGGGAAGTAGTCGGGGAAAGTGACCCACTGTTCCAGCGTTTAGCTACTTTAGTAATTGAATTAAAGGAAGATTTAAAAAAGCTAGAGCAACGGGTGCAAATCTTAGAAAAAGAAACCGTTAGCCAGAAATCGTAGTCAATTGATGCTATAACGATCGAAAGTTAAATTGATCTGAAACTATGCAGTTAATTGATTATGTAATTGTGCTGCTGTATCTGGCAGCAACCCTAATAATCGGGATTATAGCCGAGAAAAAAGCTTCTCAAGGTCTAGAATCCTACTTTTTAGGTAATCGCAATTTGCCCTGGTGGATGTTAGGGGTGTCGGGAATGGCGGCTAACACCGATTTAGCGGGAACTATGGTCATTTCTGCCCTAATTTACGCGGTCGGTCCTAAAGGACTATTTATCGAAATCCGGGGCGGTGTTGTCCTAATTATGGCCTTTCTCATGGCTTTTATGGGCAAATGGAATCGCCGCGCCCAAGTTATGACCATGGCGGAATGGATGAAATTTCGCTTTGGACCAGGAAAACAGGGGAATTTTGCCCGAATTATTAGCGCCGTCGCCACTCTCTTATTCTCTATCGGTGCGATGAGTTATTTCTCCGTTGCGGGGGGGAAATTTTTAGGGCAGTTTTTGGGCATGGATGATCGTCTTGCTTCGGTGATATTAATTCTTCTAACCTTGATTTATACGGTGGCCAGTGGTTTTTATGGTGGAGTAATTACCGATTTATTTCAAGGATTTCTGATTTTTGTGGCGGTAATTTATGTATCGACAGTGGCTTTTTTTACTGTCAATCTTCCTGATAGTTTCACGGTAGCAATTCCGGGGGCAGCGGAGCCAAAAACCTGGAATTTAAGCGACTGGGCTAGTATTTTTCCTTCGATGACTTTGGATTTACCCGGAGATTATGCCATCTTTAATTTGTTTGGTGGGGTGATTTTCTTTTATTTAGTTAAAACCATCATCGAAGGTTGCAGCGGCAGCGGTGGTTATATGTTACAACGATACCTAGCGGCCAAAAGCGATCGAGATGCCGGTTTATTATCTTTATTCTGGATTATTCTGCTTTCTTTCCGTTGGCCTCTAGTCACAGCTTTTGCGGTTTTAGGCATTCACTACGGTTTAACTAAAGGCACGATTACAGATCCGGAAAGAATTCTGGCCACGGTGATTACTCAATACGTTCCCGTGGGGATGAAAGGGTTATTAATTGCTGCTTTTTTAGCGGCAGCTATGTCCACTTTTAACGCAGTTATTAACGCTAGTGCTGCCTATTGGGTCAAAGATATCTATCAAGCTTTTTTGAAACCGAATGCGGGAGAACAGGAGTTAGTTTTTCAAGGTCGTTTGGCCTCGGTTTTTGTGGTAGTAATTGGCCTAGTTTTGAGTTTTAATATCCAAAATGTCAATGATATTTGGGGTTGGTTAACCACGGGATTAGGGGTGGGATTAGCAGTTCCTCTCCTATTACGTTGGTATTGGTGGCGCTTTAATGGTTATGGTTTTGCCGTGGGAACTTTAGCGGGAATGATTGCGGCTATTGCCTCACAAGTGATAATTTTACCTTTCTTTCGTCACAGTCAATATCAGGAATATATTCTCTTTCTTGTGCCGAGTTTGTTCGCTTTAGCTGGCTGTATTATCGCTACTTTGTTAACTCCTCCCACCGATAGTTTAGTTATGGAAAATTTCTATAATATTACCCGACCTTTTGGCTTTTGGGGAGAAGTACGTCACAGTGTTAAACCTAACCTACAGGCAAAAATTAAAGCGGAAAATCAACGGGATATCATCGCCGCTTTTCTCACCGTTCCTTGGCAATTAGTCCTCTTTATGATGGGGATTGTTTTAATCATCAAGCAGTGGCAAAGTTTGAAGATTTTGGCTTTGGTTTTTCTTTTGCTTTCTATCGGTCTCTATTTTACTTGGTATCGACATTTATCTAAGGAAATTACCGTCACTAAAGACCGAGATTTAGGTTAATCAGTTATCAGTTATCAGTTATCAGTTTACTGTCTTCCCACTCCCCAATTGATAATTCCCCACACCCTGTCCCCACGAAAAACTTTTTCAGCAGACCCTAATTAGGAGTGATCCCTTGACTTTGGCGGCGGCTTGGGTTATGATTATTTTATAATCGGATGGTTGTGTCTATTATGAAGTGCTTGGATTCCCATTATGAATAAAGTCTTTTAAAAATATTATCCCAAAATCTCACGACAAAAGCAAGGAAAATTTCGCCGTCAATTGTTAAGTTTTGTTAAGAAAAATAGCAAGAGCGGCAAGGAATAGAAATCCCTTACCGTTGACTTTGGCCGTACTCACCACTTCTTAATGAAGTGCTATCTAGAAGGAACTTATGATGAAATACAAAATTGTGCTTTGCATAAATGGGATACTCCCAAACACGGCCAGACTCCCAGGCGCTTTTCTAATATTTGGTACTCCTGATTCTCGTCTAAAATAGTTAAACAAAAATGAGATAATATCAGAGATGAAATCTTTACGAATCACCATCCGTCTTGACGAATAAGAACAATCCATCTTAAGTCGTCTTTCCCGCAGACGGAATAAGACTGAATCTGAGATAGTCAGAGAAGCACTACAAGTTTATTTTCAAATAGCCAATTCCCAAGAAAGTTCCTATGACTTAGCTCGCAACTTGGTAATTATTGGAGTGACTGAGGATTTGCCATCCGACTTGAGTACCAATAAAGATTACTTGGAGGGATTGGGTAAGTGAGTCCTATTTTGATTGATACTGGTACTATTGTTGCTATTCTTTCATCCTCCGAATTTTACAGATTCCATTGCAAAAAAGCTTGTCCTGTCTAGGTTATAGCCTTTTATGTACCCCTGTCAGGGTAAATTTTTTACTTATTTTAGCTGACATTTCCGATATTTCAGATCAATTGTTTGGCTGTAAGTTCCGACTTTTCCGACTGACTAAACTCAAGACTGTGATGTATCCTAAGTTATCAAGCAATTTCAAGGCTTGATTTAGGTAATCTAAAAAAACAGGGAATCCCTACTCATCGGTGAGCGAATAGCCATTCATCAGAGAGTAGAGCGGAATTTGGAAGATCACTGGAGATTTAATTTCTCCATAGGAAGCTTGGGAATTGGCAGTAGATGATACTATCCCTGAATGGTTACTCTGTTTCTAGTTGATAATCCTGTCAATTTATGGAAAACCTGAAAATTTAAATTTTTGAATCGGAGAGTTATATTATGATTAAAATATCTATTTTAAATCTCAATATTATGTTAGGATTATTAACAGCTTCTCTTAACGTAAATATAATTTTGCCAGTTTTAGCTCAAAAATTTGATGGTGAAACTTCTTCTCATAAAGTAAGAGGTAGTAGTTGTGTTAATTTCCGAATGCAACCATCAATAAATGCCAAGATTATTCATTGTTTGAAATCAGGTACTAATATTGACGTTGTTCGGATTCCACCTACAGGAAAGTTTGCCTGGGTTACAGATGAAGCAGATCATCTTTGGTATTTGGTATTTGATCAAGATACTAAACTACAAGGATGGGTCATGCCTGACTGTATTGATATTTTTGAAGAAAAAAGTTCAA
>NZ_JASJFG010000772.1:0-1333 GCF_030065375.1 Microcystis sp. M49636_WE2
ATTTTCTCTAATTCTTCTTGGTAGAGAATATTGGCCGTTTTGGGAACTCCGAAAATCAACCAAGCTAGACCTTTGAATTTATAATCTTCGTGTTGTTCCTTGAACATCCGCCAGAGGAAAGCTCGGAAAGGAGCGATTCCGGTCCCAGTGGCCATCATAATGATAGTGGCATCTTCATCACCCGGTAGCAGCATTTCCTTACCCACCGGACCAGTAATAGCCACATCGTCCCCCACCTCTACATTACAGAGATGGGTGGAACAAACTCCATAAACCGTTTCCTTGGTTTCTGGGTGTTGGTATTCCAACTGACGCACGCAGAGGGATACGGTTTTATCGTCTAATTTATCACCATGACGGGTGGAGGCGATCGAATAGAGTCTCAATTTATGAGGTTTGCCATTAGCATCGGTACCCGGGGGGATAATACCGATACTTTGCCCTTCTAAATAGCGTAAATCGCCCCCAGAAAGGTCAAAGGTGACGTGTTGTACGATGCCGATACCCCCCTCATCAACGAGAGGATAATTCTCGATACATTTGCCGATAAAGGGTTGATTCGGACGGTAGATGTTGACGGGGATATCTGTTTTTTCTTTCGCTTGAGTCATGGCCTTTTTCTTGGTCTGTTCGGTGACGGGCGATGATTGAGCGATTGGCTGTGGTGTGGAGGCACTAGAAAAAGTTGCTACGGGGGCAATCCCATTTAAGGGTTTGATGCTGACGATACGACCACCTAAACGGGTAATCCGACGCATTTCTTGATTCATGCGACTGTAGGGAACCGTGAAGAACACGCTTCCACTCTGACGGATTGAATAATCCAAGCTGTCAGTATTGTCGTTTTGATTGAGACCCGCCACTTCGTAAACAAATAAACGGTTTCCCGCTAGTGTACTCGGACTGTACATTAAATATAACTCCCAACTCAAGTCACGATAATCGTTCCATAGTTTAGCCTACCATCGGTACACTACACCTAGGCCTAATTGAGAGTTATCTTAAAAAAACCACAGACATCGCTTTTATCTTTTCCTTAAGGATAGGTCAACTCTCTGGTTAAAATCTGTTACATTTGCAGCATTTTTACTTTTTATTAAGATTTCTGCTACTTTTCCCTATTTGTGCTAAAAATCCCCCTAGTTTGCCTGATCAGGACAAGAGCGGGGGACAGATATTAGCAATAATTATTTTTTGACATCCTCGCCGCCCTAAAAGTGCGGCGATTCCTAAACCTCACGATTTAAGTTTCTGCTTCCACCACCGTCGCATACCACAGTTAAAAAACCATGTACTGTCTTACACAGAGTCCACAGACTTTCGCCCCATTTCA
>NZ_JASJFG010000651.1:0-8732 GCF_030065375.1 Microcystis sp. M49636_WE2
AATTAACTTTCTGCCTAGTAAACCCTGGGGACGAACTAACAACATAATAAAGAGAATAGCAAAAGCGATCGCCTCTCGATAACCGGAATATTCTGCGGGAACAAAAGCTTCGGCAATACCCAATAATAAACCACCGATTACCGCTCCGGGGATACTTCCCAACCCCCCTAAAACAATCACTCCTAAACCTTTTAATCCGAAAGCAATACCGAAATAGGGGCCAGCGATACTAACACTAGAACCGACTAAAGTTCCTGCTAAACCTGCCAAGGCACCACTGATAAAAAAGGTAATCACGATAAATTTTTCGGGATTGATCCCCAACAAACTGGCCGTGGTGACATCTTCAGCTACCGCTTGTAAAGCTTTGCCCATTTTGGTAAAATTAACCCAATAAGTTAGTAAAGCTACCATAACTGCTGAAACCAGAAAAATAATAATCTGAATTGTGCGAATTGCCACGGGGCGATCGGCTGTACCGAAATTAATTGCGGGGGGAAGATTGCCATAAATCCCATCGGGAAAAGTATAAATTTCTGCCCCGACTAAGTATTGAATAACATTGACAATCACCACCGCTGCCCCTAGGCTAGAAACCAAAGTTAAGAGAGAATCGGAACCCCGTACCCGGAGAGGTTTAAAGGCCAATCTTTCCAGAAGAACCGAGGTGAAACCTGAAAGGATACAGCCTAACAAAAGTGCTAAAAAAAAGGGTAAGGAAAAGGGTAATTTGGCATTAGCTAATAAACCATTAAAACCGAAAACTCCCCCCGCTAGAGCATAGGTAAAATAGGCTCCGAGGGTAAAAATTGCGCCATGGGCAAAATTGATAATACCTAAAATGGAAAAAATCAAAGTGTAACCGAGGGCAAAAATAGCATAGACACTACCGATCGATAAACCGTTTAAAACCTGTTGAAAAATTGTTACTAGATCCATTGTCAGGGTTAGCTAGGGTAACTTTTGATTATAACCGACGGTTGCCACCACATCTGGTAAAGGACGCTGGAGTTTATATAACCAGAATAAACCGAAAAGACCGACGGCAATCGCTCCTAAACTAATTATTTGCGCCATTTTCAGCGGCCCAAACATTAAACTATCGGTGCGTAGTCCCTCGATCCAGAATCTACCTAGACTGTAGGCGATAAAATAGACTAGGGTAAGGGTGCCAATTTTTAATTTACTGGGGTGTTTTAAACCCCAGAAAAACAGATAGATGAGTAGGGCAAAAACTGCCAGATTCCAGAGAGATTCGTAGAGAAAGGTGGGGTGAAAATAATCGACGGCGATATATTCTAAAGGACGACTAGCCGGAGGAATAAACAACCGCCAGGGTAAATTAGTCGGACTGCCAAAAGCTTCCGAATTAAAAAAGTTCCCCCAACGTCCGATCGCTTGACCGAGAATAACTGAAGGTGCGACTAGATCGAGTAATTGCCAAAGAGAAACCCGATTAATGCGGGCAAAGATTAGGGCCGCCAGCAAACCCCCGATAATTGCCCCGTGAATAGCGATACCTCCCTTCCAAATGGCGATAATATCAGCAGGATTTGGCGCGTATTCTTGCCACTGAAAGAGAACATAGTACAGACGGGCTGCAGGTATAGCCCCCACTACTAACCAAATGGCCAAATCAGCGATTAAATCCGGATCGATCGCTCTTTTTTGGGCGAGGTACTGGGAGAGGGTGACACCCAATAATACCGCCATAGCGATGAGAAATCCATACCAGCGCACCGAAATCGGTCCGACCTCCCAGAGAATCGGGCCGGGGGACTGAAAGACAAAACCTAAGAGCATAAAATTATTAAGAATAAAAAATTTTATCTTTCCTATAGTATCTTATGTTATGATCAGATACAGTCCTATGTTTGCGGATGTGGCGGAATTGGTAGACGCGCTAGATTTAGGTTCTAGTATCTTTTCGATGTGTGGGTTCGAGTCCCTCCATCCGCATTAACCCCGGGGTCGATGAAGTGTAACCTAATTTGGTGTTGACGACCGACGACCCAAGAGGGAAAACTTGTTGATTTCCATTGTTGAGACTCCGATTCGGGAGATTGGTATGAGATTTAACGTCGAAAAATCTTCCTTTTATTTTTTCAGCTGACTTCTTACCCAATTCCGAAACGCTTGTACTAACTCTAGGTAATCCAATGTTTCAGCTTGTTGTAAAAATGTATAGCAGTTTTCATCAGAATGAGGTATGGGCAAGGGGCTTAAACCCCTTGTTGGCAAAACTTGTCAATACCTCAGTAACGTGAAAAGCGCTATAGATGGCGTTCGTAGGGAGAAACTTGAAGCAACAAAGGTAAAACATCGTCAGAAAAAGCTGGACTGGAAAGCACTGTCAAAAGATGTCTAAGAAAATCCCGAGGCAAGATTAAGAGACAGAGCCGAGAAGTTTGGAGTGAGACCAAGTGCCATTTGCTATGCCTTAAAAAAAATGAAAGTTACCAGAAAAAAGAAGGAACTTCGTTATAGAGAAAGAAACCGAGAAGAAAGAATAAAATACTACAGAGTGCTGAGAGAATTGATTAAAATATATTGATAATAATCATACTTCAGTGGGGGCGATTCAAGGCTTTAACTGGCAAGATAGACCAGATTTGGCTAACGCGCCTTTGACCGTTTCTCATTTTCCTAATGTGGTGAACGGAGCAGCCGATACTCAAACTACTGGGAACAATTCCTGGAGAATAGTTACTTCCCGGTTTGTTTCTGGGGGGAATGACTTTCTCAGTGTCAATGGGCTTCCAGAAATAACAGGGGTAAATGGGGGACTTTTAATATTCGCCCAGAATTTCGTATTGGTGGAGCAATTCAATGGGTCCGCTGGTTTAACAGAGAATAGCCGAGCTAGTAATCACCACGGAAAATAAAGCTACCGAATTGGCAGGATATTTAGCTTGGAAGTTTGGATTACAGGCTAATTTACCCTGGAATCATCCTTTTAAAAACCAAGCACCTTAAAGTTAATCGCGATAGTTAAACAAAAATTTATGGTTTTTCTTTTAGTGTGTTTTATTCTCCCTTTAATTTTGTCCGAATAGCTAGTAAAAACCAAACTGCAATGATTTTTATTGCATCAGGGCTAATCAGTTCAATTGCCTTGTCGTTAATTCTCCCAGAAGAAAAGTTAGCGATGGCGTTGCCCGCTCCGGCTGCTTTGATTGGCGCCGGGTTAACTCAATGGTCAGCTACTAAGGAGGATAAGGGGTGAAGTGGAATTATTAAGGGGTATCTATGTTGACATCCTCACCGCCGGGGCCAGACGGTGATGACTGGCAGATCGAACAAACTTAATTAAACGACCGACCGCTGGGTTGACGCTTCACGGGATGCCGCTACCTTAGCGGTAGTCTTACGCTTTCCGACCCGTCCGTTTTGATTGTCCGAATGCCGGACGGCCACTTTGAACAAGTGGAAAAAATCTCATGTTCAACCTTATTTCCTAGAAAGTTTTACTGGTTCAAGGCCGAATTTGAATTCCTTTCTGAACGAAACCCCCTACTATCTGTGGTCAAGGTTCAGTTTTTAGCTTGGTTATCGGTTTTTCCATTGTAGCTTAAAGCCGTCCTAAAAGGACGGGGTTTTCAACCCAAATTTTCGATAAGAAATTATTCAATCAATCGATCGGGTGACATTCTAGGCTATGATTTCCCTGACTATAGTTATTTCTCTACATTAAGGAAAATCTACGATGACAACCTTTCCCATCGATTTGAGTGCCTATAAACCCATCAGTCTCGACCCCAGTAACCCCACCCTAACCGACGAGCAAAGAAGCGCCCTAAAAGCCAATATCCAACTCTGTCGCGATGCTATCATCTTTTTTACTGCCACGGGTGCGGCCCGGGGTGTGGGTGGTCACACCGGCGGCCCCTACGATACCGTCCCGGAAGTGGTGATTCTCGATGCTCTTTTCCGCAGTCAACCTAGTCAATTTGTACCAATTTTCTTCGATGAAGCGGGACACCGCGTCGGTACTCAATATCTCATGTCTGCGTTAGAAGGTTCTTTACCCCCAGAACAATTAATGCACTACCGCGAGGCTAATTCTAAACTCCCTGGACACCCGGAATTAGGATTAACCCCCGGCGTCAAATTTAGTTCTGGCCGTTTAGGACATATGTGGCCCTACGTTAACGGTGTCGCTTTAGCTAACCCAGGGAAAACCGTTTTTTGCTTAGGTTCCGATGGTTCTCAACAGGAAGGCAATGACGCGGAAGCTGCCCGTTTAGCTGTGGCTCAACACATCAATGTTAAGCTAATTATTGATGATAATGATGTGACGATTGCTGGTAATCCTTCCAAATATTTACCCGGTTATGATGTGGCTAAAACTCTCGCCGGTCATGGACTAAAAGTGTTAGTGGGAGATGGGGAAGATATCGATAGTTTGTATCGCAATATCTGTGAAGCAATTAATACTCCCGGCCCGATTGCGATTATTAATAAACGTCCCATGTGTCCCGGTATTGAAGGGTTAGAAGGTTCTAACCACGGTCATGATGTGATTTCTGTACCCTTGGCTTTGAAATATTTAGAGGCAAAAGGACACAGTGCCGCCGTGGAATATCTCAACAGTATTAAGAAGCCTTCTAATGACTATAAATTCCTCGGTTCTGGAGATAAATGGGGTTCTAACCGCAACGTTTTCGGCGAAGCAGTAGTCAGTCTTTTAGGCAAAATGAGCGAGGAAGAACGCAAGGCTAAGGTATTAGTAGTAGATAGCGATTTAGAGGGTTCCTGCGGCCTGAAAATTATCCACGATAAACATCCCGAAGTGTTTATTCCTTCCGGTATTATGGAACGGGGCAATCTTTCGGCAGCCGCTGGTTTTGGTATGGAAAAAGGTAAACAGGGAATTTTCGCCACCTTTGCCGCTTTTCTAGAAATGTGTATTTCTGAAATCACCATGGCCCGCTTGAATTATTCTAATCTTTTATGTCATTTTTCCCATTCTGGTATCGATGATATGGCGGATAATACCTGTCACTTTGGTTTGAATAATTTCTTTGCCGATAATGGACTGGATGACGGTTACGAAACCCGTCTTTATTTTCCGGCCGATGCTGCACAAATGACCGCTTGTGTCGAGGCAACTTTCCATCAACCCGGTTTACGTTTTATCTTCTCGACTCGTTCTAAAACTCCCAATATTCTTGATACTAAAGGTAATAATTTCTTTGGCGATGGTTATACCTTTGTCCCCGGAAAAGATGAAGCAATTCGAGAAGGCACTGCCGGTTATATCATCAGCTTTGGCGATGGTTTATACCGCGCTTTGGATGCAGTGGAACGTCTAAAACAAGAAGGTATTGACGTGGGTTTAATTAATAAACCGACTCTCAATGTAGTGGATGAAGAAATTATCGCTAAAGTTGGTAGTTCTCCCTTTGTTTTAGTGGTAGAAGCATTTAACCGTCGCACGGGTTTAGGTAGCCGTTATGGTTCTTGGTTACTCGAACGCGGTTTAACTCCTAAATACGCCTATATCGGTACTCACCATGAAGGTTGTGGCGGTTTATGGGAACAGTTCCCCCACCAAGGTATTGACCCAGTTGGTATCATTAGTAAAGTTAAATCTTTAATCGCTTAGAGAGTATTTTAGGGTTAGCTTTAATCAGTTATCAGTTATCAGTTATCAGTTATCAGTTATCAGTAATCAGTCAACAGTGAACATCTTTAATAATTAAGTAGGTAGGCGTTAAAAATTATCAGACACCCCCCTTATCAAGGTAGGGTTGATTCATGAATCAACCCTACTATCAATCAACCCTACTATCAATCAACCCTACTATCAATCAACCCTACTATCAATCAACCCTACTATCAATCAACCCTACCCTTATCAAGGGGGGCAGGGGGGATCGAACCTAAAATTCATTTTTAATTTAATTATAACCAGCTACTTAAGATTTTAGCTTGGTTGAGAGCTTGAACATTTGTACTAAAATTTCCAAGAAGCAGTTTAAATCCATTACAGCTGATAAACTTTAGCGGCTCAAATCGCACAGTTGAGGGGAAATCCCCCTTAACTAGGTACGGTAAGCCCCTAGGAGCCGACAAACCGGTCAATCTAGAATAATCTCTAGGGTATAAAAGTAATCTCTTATAGAAAATGCAGCCAACCAATCCACAACAATTTACAGAAAAAGCTTGGGAGGCAATCGTCAAAACGCCGGACATTGCCAAACAGAACAGCCAGCAACAAATAGAAAGCGAACATCTAATGAAAGCCCTTCTCGAACAGGAGGGATTAGCGGGCAGTGTCTTTAGTAAAGCTAATATTAGTCTAGCCCGTTTGCGGGATCGAACCGATGACTTTATCCGTCGTCAACCGAAAATCTCTAACCCTGGCGACTCGATTTATTTAGGTCGTAGCTTAGATAGTTTACTTGATCGAGCAGAAAATTATCGCCGAGAATTTGGAGATGACTTTATTTCGATCGAGCATTTAATTTTAGGTTACGCTAAAGATGATCGCTTCGGTAAAAATATTTTTCAAGAATTCGGACTTACCGAAAGCAAACTCAAAGAAATTATTCAACAAGTCAGAGGTAGTCAAAAAGTGACCGATCAGAATCCAGAAGGCAAATACGAAGCCCTAGAAAAATACGGACGGGATCTGACCCAATTGGCACGGGAAGGTAAATTAGACCCCGTAATTGGACGGGATGACGAAATCCGTCGCACCATTCAGATTCTCTCGCGTCGGACTAAAAATAACCCAGTTTTAATCGGGGAACCGGGAGTAGGAAAAACAGCCATTGTCGAAGGATTAGCCCAGCGGATTATTAACCGTGATGTGCCAGAATCTCTGTTAGATCGGACTCTTATTTCTCTCGATTTAGGTGGCTTAATTGCGGGAGCAAAATATCGCGGGGAATTTGAGGAAAGATTAAAAGCTGTCCTCAAGGAAGTCACCGATTCCCAAGGCAATATCATCATGTTTATTGACGAAATTCATACCGTTGTCGGTGCGGGAGCCACTCAAGGGGCAATGGATGCGGGCAATTTATTAAAACCGATGTTAGCCCGGGGTGAATTGCGTTGTATTGGGGCCACTACCCTCGATGAGTACCGCAAATATATCGAAAAAGATGCGGCGTTAGAAAGACGCTTCCAAGAGGTTTTAGTAGATGAACCAAATGTGGTCGATACTATTTCGATTCTTCGCGGTCTCAAAGAACGTTATGAGGTGCATCATGGGGTAAAAATTGCCGATAATGCTTTAGTAGCGGCGGCACTGCTTTCTAATCGTTATATTAGCGATCGCTTTTTGCCCGATAAGGCCATTGATTTAGTTGATGAAGCGGCGGCAAAATTGAAGATGGAAATCACCTCTAAACCCGAAGAACTCGATGAAATTGATCGCAAAATTCTTCAGCTAGAAATGGAAAAACTTTCCCTACAACGGGAATATGATCCAGCTTCGCGAGAACGGTTAGAAAAGTTAGAAAAAGAACTGGCTAACCTCAAGGAAGAACAATCGGGATTAAATGCCCAATGGCAAGGGGAAAAAGAGATTATCGATAAAGTTCGTGGGGTTAAAGAAGCGATTGAACAAGTTAATCTGGAAATTCAACAGGCCGAACGCGATTATGATTATAATCGCGCTGCGGAATTAAAGTTCGGAAAATTAACCGATCTGCAGCGGCAAATGTCCGCCCTAGAAACTCAATTGGCCGACAAACAAACCACTGGCAAAAGTTTATTAAGAGAAGAAGTTCTCGAATCGGATATCGCCGAAATTATCTCGAAATGGACGGGAATTCCTCTCAATAAATTAATCGAATCGGAAAAAGAAAAACTCCTCAATCTGGAAGAGGAATTACACGAAAGTGTCATCGGTCAAGAGGAAGCGGTCACAGCCGTAGCCGAAGCGATTCAACGTTCCCGCGCTGGTTTATCAGACCCCAACCGTCCCACGGCCAGCTTTATTTTCCTCGGTCCGACGGGTGTTGGTAAGACAGAATTGGCGAAAGCTTTAGCTCGCAATCTCTTTGACACGGAAGAGGCTCTAGTTCGCATCGATATGTCGGAATACATGGAAAAACACAGCGTTTCCCGTCTTATGGGTGCGCCTCCGGGATACGTCGGCTACGATGAAGGAGGACAATTAACCGAGGCAATCCGGCGTCGTCCCTACTCTGTCATCCTCTTTGATGAGATTGAAAAAGCCCATCCCGACGTTTTTAACGTTATGTTACAAATCCTTGACGATGGGCGCTTAACCGACTCTCAAGGTCATCTGGTTGATTTCAAAAATACCATAATTATTATGACCAGTAATATCGGTTCTCAATACATTTTAGACGTGGCCGGTGATGAGTCTCGTTATGAGGAAATGCAGGCGCGGGTGATGGAAGCAATGCGGAATAGTTTCCGTCCCGAATTCCTCAATCGTATCGATGAAACGATCATTTTCCATAGTTTACAAAAAGCGCAACTGCGATCGATTGTTAAACTACAGACAGCCAATCTCAGCGATCGCTTGATGGAACAAAAATTAGCCCTGAAACTTGCCGATATTGCCCTCGATTATCTAGCAGAAATTGGTTACGATCCAGTGTACGGTGCGCGACCCTTAAAACGGGCAGTACAAAGATATGTGGAAACTCCGATCGCTAAGGCAATTCTGCGCGGCGAATTCAAAGGGGGAGACACGATTTTTGTCGATGTGGCCGATGAAAGATTGACCTTTAAACGGTTAGCTTCCC
>NZ_JASJFG010000731.1:0-2083 GCF_030065375.1 Microcystis sp. M49636_WE2
GCAGTAATTACCCCAGTTTTTTGAATGCGATCGAAGATTGCTCCGGCAAGGCTAGAATGGTTACTGGTGAGGGTTAAAGCTACTGTCATCGTCATGACGGCAAGTGTACGCTTCATTTTTTTTCCTAATCTGAAAGTGGCTCAAGTCTGGGACTGTTTCAGGAGACTGAGAGTTTCCCAGAGGAAGATTTTTTAGCGGCGATTGCTGGGGACAAAAAAAGAGGAGAGATGTTACTCTCTCCCCCTTTTAGTTTTTTGGACAACATTTTAAATTGTTTTTTCAGTTGTCGCTGTCGGGCCGAACCACCCTTGCCTTTGTCGTTACGTCCCTGACGGCGGGGGGACTCCCATCGCTTAAGTCGCATAGTCTTTAATTCCAATTTAGTCAGTTATCTGTATTGTAACAGGGTTAGCGTCAGTTTGGGTTAAGGAATTGAAACTGTGACAACTCAGGCTCTCTGTCACCCTGTGAGATGCCGAACTCTAGTTAACCAACCTTAAACACTCACCCCTTCCCAATAGACCTCGACCTAATATTATCTCAAGACCAAAAGTCTTTCTAGTTAAGGAATCTACCCGAATAAAAATTATTTTAATTGCCTCATATTTTTTCAGTGAAATTGAATTAGCAACGATAGATATACATTTCAGCTATCGAACTACTTAATTAGTATATAGGCTAAAAGCAAGCTGTGACTGGGTTATAATTTTTGAAGATGTCTAATTCATAATTCATAATTCATAATTCCCACGTCCACCTAATTAGTATTTTCCTATGCTTAGTCAGCAACTTTGGCACAGCCATCAAGATCTAGTACAAGCTTGCCTCGAACACCCTTTTGTGCGAGGTATCGCCACAGGAGAGCTTAAACGGGACTGTTTTGCTTTTTATGTCGGTCAGGATGCTTTTTTTCTGGAATCTTTCGCCCGTGCTTACAGTATCGCCGCCGCTAAAGCTCCCGATTGGCAGGGATTTACTAGCTTTCATCGGTTAGCGGCAGGGGTATTAAAGGAATTAGAATTACACGAAAATTACGCTTTACAGTGGGGGGTTGACCTGAGAAAGGTTCAGCCCGCTAATGCCACCCGTCGCTATCGGGATTTTCTTCTCGCTACCGCTTGGATGGGTGACATCGGTGCGATTGCCGTGGTGATGAGTCCCTGTATGCGTCTTTATGCTTATCTAGGCCAACAATTAGCCCTAGAGCCGATTTCTGAGAATCCCTATCAAGCTTGGATTGATAGTTATAGTGGGGATGAATTCGCAGCTTTAGCAAGCCAGTTAGAGGAATTAGCGGATAAATACGCCCTGATGACGGAAAATATCTCTTTATCCTATCGTTATGCCCTTAGTTGTGAACTGGATTTCTTTAGTGCCGCCTACAGCCGGGGCAAATCTTAAAGTTTTCCCGTCATAATGTTAAGAAATATAAATAACGCTAAGATTAAGGTAAGCAAAATCGTCATTATAAAAATAATGTTTCCTTCGCAACCCACCGAAAACGAACTCCTGAAAACTATCTTGGAACCTCTACTAGAGGATTTCACCCATTGGTTTTCCCGTTCCCGTCTCCTCCTCGAATCCGAGAGATTATCCTTTCTCAGCATTGAGGAACAAGACGATTTATTAGCAAGAGTCAAAAACGCCCAACAGGAGGTGGCCACGGCTTATTTACTCTTTAAAACCACGGGTGGTCAGGTGGGTATCGAGGCTAAGATGTTGTTGCCTTGGCATCAGTTGGTGGCAGAGTGTTGGGGTGTCAGCAGTCGTCGTCGTCGATTACAGGGTTGGGGAGAATATCAATCTCCTCAAACTGACGCTTAACCTGAAACTTTTTGGTAAGCTAGAGAGTTAAGCGAATTTTTAGCATAAAGTTTTGGCAATTAGGAATATTCACACATAATTCATGGGAGACTCGGCCAATGTTACATCTGCTCTATATCCTCGCCTTCACAGTTATCGCTTTTTTGACCATTAATAATTTAATTCGGAGTCTGATTACTGTCAGCATGGATTCCCAGAAACGTCCTGCTAAATCGGCTAATTCCTATAATCCCTACGGTTATCCCATGACTTCCCATCC